>JAAXUL010000773.1 GCA_013336035.1 Chloroflexales bacterium | reverse complement strand
AAATAGGGGCTAAGCGAAGCGCGAACCGAAGAAGGGGCGTCCGCGCAGTAGGCGGACGCCCCTTCTTCGTGTGCTGCGATGCGCTATGCTCGCTCTCGCGCTGCCGGGCCAAAGACGCGCTACTGGCGCGAGACCAGCTTGTAGGTCACAGCCAGCCCCACGGCCTCGGTCCGGTTCACCACGCCAAGCTTGGTCAAGATGTTATGCACATGATGGCGCACCGTGTTGCGGCTGATCGCGAGCTGCCCCGCGATGTGCTCGTTGCTTCGGCCCGAGACCATCAGGCGCAGCACTTCGAGCTCGCGGGCCGAAAGTTTCGCTCCAGGCTTCGGCGGCTGATCGCTGGTCGCCACGATCGCCTGGGCCAGAGTCGGTGCCAGCACCGCCTGGCCGGCGTGCGCCTGCCGGATCGCCCCGGCCAGATCGGCGTCGCCACCATCGGTCTGCACGTAGCCGATCGCGCCGGCCCGTAGCGCGCGCTGGACGAGCTCACCCTCGGCGCTATTGCCCAGCACCAGCACCCGAACCAGAGGGCAGCGCTGGTGGAGTTGCTGAGTGGTCGTAATGCCCTCGAGGTCGGGCGCGGCAATATTCACGATCACAACGTCGGGCGCTAGCGCATCCACTAATGCCAGGGCCTCAGGCCCGCTCGCGGCTTCGCCGACGACGACAATGTCGTCGGCGGCCTGCAGATAGTAGCGCAGGCCGCCGCGAAACATAGCGTGAGCTTCAACGATCAGCAACCGAATAGCTGGCTGCCCTTCCATCCCTTTGACTCCGCCCACAGACAGGCGCGGCGGGGGTGACCTCGCCGCACCTGCTGGGGATGTCCGCCGACAGCTCTACTCTTCCTCGCCGAACGCGGCCCGCAGTCTATCCTCTTGCTCTTTGGACAGGTTGGTCGAGATGATCTCGAAGGGGATGCCCTTCAGGGCAGTGGCCAGCCTATCTTGAACCGCGCTCGCGCTCAGCAGGAACAGCGCCGAGGTGCCCTCGGTCACCGCGCTCTGGGTCTGCTTGATGAACTTATCATCAATGCCGACGTCTACAAAGGCCCCCATCAGCGCGCCCATCCCCGCGCCGATCGCCATCCCCAGGAATGGGATGAAGAAGATCAGGCCGAAGAGCATACCCCAGAAGGCGCCCTGGAAGGCGCTGAGGCCGGCCATATTGTGCAGCTGCCGCGTCTTGGGCTTCTTTTTGCCCATGGGCCAGGTGACGATCGCCGCGTCGAGGATCTTGATCAGCTCCTGCTTCTGCAGGCTCTCAAGCGTGCCGAGCATACTCTCCGCACCGGTGGGCGAGTCGAACTTGAGCACTGTCAGCGTTGCCATCCGATACCTCCTGATACTCTCTTGCCTTGCAGCCAATATAGATACATGTCAGGCTGCCAGCAGCCTCTGCTTGGCAGCAGCGAACTCCTCATCGGTAAGTATCCCCTGGGCTCTGAGCGCGCCAAGACGCTCAAGCTGCGCGATCATATCTTCTTCTGGGGCTGGCGCCGAAGCATACCTTTGCGGCGGTGGCGAAGAGTACTGCTGAAGTGGTGGCTGAGCATACAGCTCTGGCGCTGGCGGAGCATACTGCTGCGGTTGCTGAGCGTACTGCGGCGGCGGCGGGCCTTGTTGTGCATAAGTACTGTCCACCGCGTTTGAGTACGCTCGCACGTTCTTTTCAGCCTGACGGCGGCTCACCGCATTTCGTGTGGCGGTCGCTGTGCCGACCACCGCAGCAGTCTTAGCCATCCCTCGTAGTAGCCCTGGCATGTCACCCCCCTTTATGCACTAGGTGTTAACGAGGCGAAGGCCTCGTCGACAATTGGCGCCGGTACACGGAAGTTCAGGGCGACTTCAACATACCTTCGCACAAGGCCCCCACCTCGACTTGTCCTTAGAATGGCCGTGCGCTGCTTCTACTTGTACTCAGAATGGCCGCGCACTGCACGCTCCACCAGGATCCTTCTTCTGGTGCAGAGAGGATCATGAGTAGCTAATCCATCTGGACGGGCTTAGCCCATCCAGATGGATTTACGCGGGTCGCGGGCGGTTAGGTTGGCCTACGTGTGGGGAGCAGGGGGCGGGCTAAGCGGCCGGCGCCGGCGGGTCGGCGGCCAGCCCAGGGGCCCAGCGTACCAGGATCAGCGCGCCCTGTGGGGGCTTGCTCGTATGCTCGAGCGCTGCGCCAATTATGGCGGCCCGTGCGCGGATGCGCTCAAGCGCGCCTCTGGCCTGCTCATCGGCCGCCGGGTCAAGGCTGCCCTTGTCGCTGGCAAGCTGCAAGGTGACTGCCTCCGGCTGGCAGCGGAGCTCGATCGTCACATGGGCATCGCCGGAGGTGATATTGAGCGCGTGCAGCGTCTCATAGGCGATCCGGTAGAGCGTGCTGTGGACCTCGGGCGGGAGCACGCAGGGGGTGTCATCGGGCGCGACGACCTCGACGCTTGTCCGGTGTCTGAGCGCCACAGCCAGATGGCGCAAGACCTCGGCCAGGGGCCTGCTCTGTAGCGCGCCCGGGCGAAGCTCCAGCTGCAGGCTGTACGCCTCTCCTAGCGCGCTCCGGATGAGCCGGCGCAGCTCGTCGAGCCCGTGCTGGGCCTGGGATGCCGACCGTTGGAACGCGGCGGGCAGCCCTTCCGCGATCAGGCCGGCCGCGAATAGGATCTGGGTAATGGTGTCGACTAAATCTGGCACAGTCTGGCCAGGCCCTGGCTCGGCGGGGGTCGCCGGCCACAGCGGGGGCGGCAAGGGCGTGGTCATATGCTGCATAGCGACGTGGAGCCGCGCCAGCTCCTCGTGGGCCTGGCGGAGCTCTACCTCAACCTGGCGGAGCTCCGCGCGCTCCCGCTGAAGCAGCAGCGCGGGCAGCTCGTCTGGCGCGGCGGCGATGAGCAGCGACGCGCCCGCCGCCTGCCCAGCCGCCGCCAGATCGCGCCATGCCTGCTCATCGCCCGGCTTTGAAGGCGTGGCGCTTACCAGTATCAGCGCGGGACGCTCCTGGCAGAAGATCCCCAGGGCCTCGCGCGGATCGGCGGCAACGCTAATGTGGTAGCCAGCATCGACAAGTATGGGGACAAGGGTGCCAGGCTCACGGGTTCGATCATTAATCCACAAGATGGCAGTCTTCGGGGCTGGTGTGTCGTTCATGGTTGCTCTAGCTCGTCGGTGACAGTCGCATGCCCGGGTCACAAAACCAGATTCGGCACCCGCCGGGGTCTTGTCCGTCGCTGACACACGTGCTCGACGTACCAGTAGCTTAGCACGAACAGGGCCAGCGGAATATAGGGTGATCATCCTATCATGCTCACGGCGACCGCTCACATCCCGCGCCGTCATGCCGGCGCCTGCCAATTGAGCGTCAGCGTTGCGCCCTCGCCCTGCGCGCTGGTGATCGTCAGGGTCGCGCCGATCTCTGCCGCGCGCTCACGCATAATGCCCAGGCCCAGCGAGTCTGGCCGGACGCTGTCATGATCGAAGCCCTGGCCGTCGTCGCTCACCCGCAGCGTCGCTTCCCCCGCCGTGCAGTCGAAGTAGAGCACCACCTGCTGCGCCTCGGCATGCTTCACCACATTGTTGAGGGCCTCCTGGGCGACCCGGTAGAACACCAGCTGCACCGGGGCGTCGAGCGTGCAGTTGCGGGCGACGGTGAGGTGGATCGGGATGGCGGTGCGGCTGCTCACCGAGGTGCAGAGCACCTGCAGCAACTGGCCGAGGGGCCGCTCGGTCAAGGCCTTCGGCCGCAGCTCGAGCAGGAGCGTGCGCATCTCTGCCAGGGCCCCGGCCGTCAGCCTGCGCAGCTCCATCACACCCCTGCTCGCCCGAACAGGTGACTGCCGCAAGACGTCGGGCAGCGCCTCGGCGATCAGGTTGGCCGAGAACAGGGTCTGGGTGACCGCATCGTGTAGCTCGCGGGCCAGGCGGGTGCGCTCCTCAAGCACGGCGGCGTGCTGGGCGGCCTGTCGCAGGCTGGCGTTCTGTAGGGCGATCGCGATCGGGCTGGTGAAGGACTCGAGCTGCCTGATCTCGGGATCTCCGTAGGAGGCGCTCGCGTCGTTAGCCAGCAAGAGCAGGCCGATGACCTGGCCCTGGGCCAGCAGCGGGGCCGCAAGCCAGGTGCGGCCCCGTAATCGGTTGCCAAACAGCTCGCTGAGGTACTCCATCATCGAGCTATCGTCACCGGGGGTGGCGAGCACATGCACCCTGCCGGAGTCCATCGCCTGACTCAGCGGTGGGACGCGCTCCAGCGTGAGCCGTATCGGGTGCGCCCTGGGCTGTAGGTAGTTGCTGCGGATGGCCCGCAGCACGAGCT
>JAAXUL010001565.1 GCA_013336035.1 Chloroflexales bacterium | reverse complement strand
CGACGCCGACCTGCGCGCCGCCCGCGCCCAGCGTGAGCAGGCCCGCGCGGCGCTGGCCCTGCGTGAGGCCGGCCCGAAGAGCGACGAGCGCGCCCGCGCCCAGTCCGCCCTCACCGAGGCCAGCGCCGAGCTGGCGCGCCAGCGCAGCGCGCTGGCTGCCGCCAAGGAGGCCGCTCGTAGCGCCATCGACGCCCAGGCCAACGCCCTGCGCGACGCCCAGGCTGCCTACAGCACCGCCTACTGGGACTTCGAGCAGGTCAGGCTTTACGGCAGCGACCCGCGCACCGGGCGCTCGCTGAACGCCTCGCAGAAGCAGGACTTCCAGGTGGCCTTCGACCAGGCCGCCCGCGCTCTCGCCGACGCCGAGGCCGCCGTAACGCAGGCCCAGATCGCCTACGAGACCGCGAAGCAGAACGAGGTCAGCGGGCTGGCCAGCGCCCAGGCCACTGTGGAAGCGGCCCAGGCAGACCTCGACACGCTCCTGTCGGGAGCCGAGGCCGATATGTTGGCCGCAGCCCGCGCGGCGGTGGCCAGCGCCGAGGCCGACCTGGTGCGCCTCACTGGTGCCCAGCGTAGCGGCGCCCTGGCCGCCCAGCAGGCCAACGTCGCGGCCGCCCAGGCCCGCCTGAGCCAGCTCACCGGCGACCCGGCCGCCAGCGACCTGGCCCGGGCCGAGGCACGGGTGGCCCAGGCCCAGGCCCAGCGCGACCAGGCCCAGATCCGCTTTGATGACGCCACCCTGCGCGCGCCCTTCGCCGGCACCGTCGCCGCCGTCACGGTGGCCCCCGGCGAGAGCATCAGCGCCCAGCAGGCGCCGCTCACCCTGATCGACATCACGCACTACCTGGTCAAGGCCACCGTGGACGAGGTCGATATCGGCAAGGTCAGCATCGGCCAGCCGGCCAACGTCCTGATCGACGCCCTCGGCGCGCCCAACCTCGCCGGCACGGTGCTGCGGATCGAGCCGCTGCCCAAGGGCGACAGCACGGTGACGGCCTACCTGGTCACCCTGGAGGTTGACCCGGATGGCCGCAGCATCAAGTCGGGGATGACCGCCAGCGTCACGATCGCGGTCGATAGCCGCACGCATACACTCAGCGTACCCGCCGCCGCGGTCCGCGGCGAGGGCGCCGCCGCCACGGTCAGCCTGGCCGTGACCGGGGCCGACGGCACGGTGACGGTTAATGAGCGGGCCGTGCAGATTGGCCTGCGCACCAGCGACCGGGTCGAGATCATCAGCGGCCTCGCTGAGGACGAGCTGGTCGTCATCCGATAGCTACCCGGCCCGCCCACACCAACGGTGTAGGGACGCGGCGTGCTGCGTCCCTACGCGTCAGGGGGCGCCCCCATAAGGAGTCAGCCGAATGACCACCGAGTACATCACCCGCCCGATGGTGCAGATCGAGGGCCTCTCCAAGGAGTTCGCCATCGGCGATGACAGCTTCCTGGCCCTCGACGATATCTCGATCACGATCGCTTCCGGCGAGATGGTGGCGATCATGGGGCCGTCAGGCAGCGGCAAGAGCACCCTGATGACTATGATCGGCCTGCTCGATCAGCCGACGCGGGGAACCTACCTGCTGGATGGCCAGGAGGTCAGCGGCCTGAGCCGGGCCGAGCAGGCCCATGTGCGGAACGAGAAGATCGGCTTTGTCTTCCAGAATTTCAACCTGCTGCCGCGCCTG
>JAAXUL010001564.1 GCA_013336035.1 Chloroflexales bacterium | reverse complement strand
GCTCCCCGGCGATCTGCCACAGGCGCGCAAAGACGCCGAGGCGGCCGCGGAGCGCGCGGTGGCGAATGCGGAGGAGAGCCTGCGCCAGGCTGAGATCGCCGTCGAGAACGCGCGCAAGGCCGAGGGTACGGGCATCCAGGCTGCCGAGCAGCAGGTGACCCAGGCCCAGGCCGCGCTCGACCGCGTTGCGGTGGCCCCGGAGCAGGATGCCGTCGCGTCGGCCCAGGCCGCGCTGGATCTGGCCCAGGCCAACCGGGCCAACCTGCAGCCCGACCCGCGGCCCTCCGAGAAGGCCCGGCTGGCGGCGACGGTCGCCGCCGCCGACGGGGCGATCGCGCAGGCCCAGGCGAATGTCGCGGCGGGCCAGGCCGCGCTGGAGCAGGCCCAGCTCAGCCGCTCGTACGCCGAGATCCACGCGCCGTATGACGGCATGGTCGCCCAGGTTAACATCGACCCATTCGACGCCAGCGTCACGGCGGGCCAGCCGGCTATCCGCATGCTCGACCTGAGCGCGCTGCGCGCCGAGCTGCAGGTGAGCGATGTGGATGTGGTGCGGGTGCGCGTCGGCCAGGCGGTGCAGGTGCGCGTCGATGCCCTGGACAAAGACTACAGCGGCACGGTCAGCTACGTCGCGCCGGAGGCGACGGCAAGTGGAGTGAGCCGCACCTACCTGGTACGGGTGGCCCTCGACGAGCAGGGCGAGCTGCGGGCCGGGATGCCGGTGACCGTGGATATCGCCACCAACTAGGGGGACGTTGCGATGAGTAGCGCCGAATCGCTCCGGGCGGGGGCCCTTGGCCCCGCCTCGCGGCAGCCCGCCGAGCGGCACTTCCTGGGGCTGGACTACAAGTGGCTGGTCGCGATCGCCGTGATCTTCGGCCTGTTTATGTCGGTGCTGGACACGACCGTGGTCAACATCGCGCTGGCGAAGCTGCAGGCGATCTTTGGCGCGACGCTGAACGATGTGCAGTGGGTGATCACCGGCTACACCCTGGCCCAGACGGTGAGCATCCCGATCTGCGGCTACCTGGCGGACCGCTACGGCACCAAGTGGGTCTACATCGGCTCACTGGGGCTGTTCACCCTCGCCTCCTTGCTGTGCGGGCTCTCGTGGAGTGTCGGCAGCATGATCTTCTTCCGCGTGCTGCAGGGCCTGGGCGGCGGCGCGCTGATGCCGCTCAGCATCGCCCAGGTCTTCGCGGTCTTCCCGCCCGAGGAGCGCGGGCGCAGCCAGGCGGCGATCGGCATCCCGGTGCTGCTGGCGCCGGCGATCGGGCCGACCGTGGGCGGCTACATCGTCCAGTACGCCGACTGGCGGCTGATCTTCTATATCAATGTGCCCATCGGCATCGTCGGGATGCTCATGTGCGCCATGCTGCTGCGGCGCGGCCACCCCAACACGCACGCACGCCTCGACATCCCGGGCGTCATCCTCTCGACGCTGGCGTTCGCCTCGCTCGTGTATGGGCTTGGCGAGGCCGCGAGCGACGGCTGGAGCTCGACCAAGGTGCTCGGGTTCATCGTCGTTGGCCTGATCGGCCTGGTTGCGCTGATCATCGTTGAGCTGCGCACGGACGACCCGCTCCTCGATTTCAGGCTGTTCCGCAGCTGGAACTGGACCAGCGCCAACCTGATCACCTGGGCGACGACGCTGGCCCTCTTCGGCGCGCTGTTCCTGATCCCGGTC
>JAAXUL010000146.1:5461-12092 GCA_013336035.1 Chloroflexales bacterium | reverse complement strand
GCCAGGTCGACCAGGCAGACCTCGCCGTCTCTCATCATGCAGTCGCCGAGCGAGGCGCGCCAGAACTCGCTCTGGTTGTAGTAGCTGCAGCGCGTATCGACGCACAGGTTGCCGCCCAGCGTGCCGACGTTGCGCAGCTGCGGCGCGGCGACCAGGCCGGCGGCCTGGGCCAGGGCCGGGTAGCGCGCGCACAGCATCGGGTGGCCGGCGACGTCCGACAGGGTGGTCAGCGCCCCGATCACCACCCCCTGGCCAGGGTCGCCGGCGATGCCGATAAGGTCGCGCAGGCCGCGCAGGCCGACTAGCAGCTCAGGGGCGAATTGCCGCCGCTTCAGGTTCGGGTAGAGATCTGTCCCGCCGGCCACGAGCATAGCCCGGTCGCCATACTCGCCAAGCAGCCGCACCGCCTCGCCGGCACTGTGCGGGGCCAGGTAGCGAAAGGGGGGCAGTCGCAGCATAACGTCGTTGTCTTTCCACGGCGTCGCCGCCGCTATTCTTCCCCTCGCCTACGCCTCGCGCAGCGCGGCGGGCTCGCTCTGCTCGGGCGACCACGAGACCAGGCGGGTCGGCCAGGCGGCCGGCCCGCCGAGCGGCGTGACGGTCAGGGGGCGGCCCTGCCCGGCGCCCCGCAGCGCCTTGAGCACCTTCTCGGGGGTGATCGGCGTCTCGTCGATGCGCACCCCGATCGCGTCGAAGACCGCGTTCGCGATGGCCGGGATCACCGGGTTCAGCGGGCCCTGCCCGACCTCCTTGGCGCCATAGGGCCCCTCGGGGTCGCGCTCGCCCACCAGGATGCTCGTGATCGCGGGCGTGTCGAGGGTGGTCGGGATCTTATAGTCGAGCAGCGACGGCGCCCTGTGGCGGCCCTTGCGAAAGACCTGCTGCTCCATGGTGGCCTCGGCGCAGCCCATATAGGCGCCGCCCTCGACCTGGCCGATCGCCAGCAGCGGGTTGATCGCCTGCCCGATATCGTGGGCTAGCCAGAGCTTCTCGACCAGCAGCTCGCCGGTCTCGATATCCACCGCGACCTGGGCCACGCAGGCCGAGTAGGAGTAGGCCGGCGCCGGGCCGACCCCCGCGCCCTTGTAGTCCGCGCTGATGCCGGGCGGCGGCGCGTACGAGCCCGCGGCCACCAGCGCGCCGTGGCGCGCCTCGGCCAGCTGCACCGCCTCGACAAAGGGCAGCGCCCGCCCCGGGTCCTCGCCGTCGAAGATCACCCCGCCGGCCGCCGCCAGCCGCTCGGCCGCGACCCCGAGCCGCTCGGCCGCCACCGCGAAGAGCTGGGCCCTCAGCGTGCGCGCCGCCGCGATCGCGGCGTTGCCGGCCATAAAGGTGACCCGGCTCGAGTAGGAGCCCAGGTCTACCGGGGTCAGGGCCGTGTCGGCGGTCGCCATCGCGATCTGCTCGACCGTCACGCCCAGCTCCTCGGCGACGATATAGGCCAGCATCGAGGTCGAGCCCTGCCCGACATCGGTCGCGCCGCAGTAGACCGTCACCCCGCCGCTGCGGTCGAGCCGGATCTGCACCGCCGAGTGCGGCAGCGGGTTCCAGTAGATCGGCCGGCCCGCGCCGCAGAGGTAGGTGCTCGCCGCCAGGCCCATGCCCCGGCGGAGCGGCGAGGGGCCGCCGCCGTTCTGGCCCTGCTCGGCCTGGCGCAGCGCCGCGCGCTCGCCGAAGCCGCTCGCCTCTGCCACGCCCGTGAGGCACTCGTCGAGGGCGCAGCTGGTCACGCGCAGGCCGTTGACCGTGGTGCTGTGGGGCGCGATCAGGTTGCGCCGCCGTAGCTCGAGCGGGTCGATCTGAAGCTCGTGGGCGAGCTTGTCGAGGTGCACCTCGAGGGCGTAGCGCGGCTGGGTGGTGCCGTGGCCGCGCTTCGGGCCACAGGGCGGCTTATTCGTAAAGACCCGCATCCCCTCGAACTTGTAGCAGGGCAGGGCGTAGGCCGCCGGCTGAAGCGCGCCGGTGTAGTAGACCGTCGCCACGCCGTAGGAGCCGTAGGCGCCGCCGTCGAGCCACGAGCGGAAGTGCAGCGCCGTGAGCGTACCGTCGCGGCGCGCCCCGCTGCGCACCCACATCTTGACCGGGTGGCGGCCGCGGTGGGCGTAGAAGACCTCTTCGCGGGTGAGGGTGATCTTCACCGGCCGCGCGGTGCGGCGCGCCAGCTCGGCCGCGCAGAACTCGTGGGACAGCGGGTCGGTCTTGCCGCCGAACCCGCCGCCCAGGCTGGGGACGATCACGCGGACGTGTGAGGGCGGCAGGCCCAGCACTTTGCTCAGCTCGCGGTGGACGTAGTGCGGCGTCTGGGTCGAGCTCCAGAGGGTTAGCTTGCCGCCGTGCGGGTCGTGCGGGTTCGGCTCCCACTGGGCGAGGGCGCTGTGGGCCTCGATCGGCACATGGTTGTTGCCCTCGTAGAAGAACCAGTCCTCGCGCACATAGTCGGCCTGGGCAAAGCCGGCCGCGACATCGCCGAACTCGAAGGCGACCGCCTTATGGATGTTGCCCACCCGCGCCTCGGCGTTGATCTTCACCTCGGGGCGGGCCAGGGCCTCGTCGATGCTCATCAGGGCCGGCAGCAGCTCGTAGGCCACATCGATCAGGCCGAGGGCCTGCTCGGCGCTGTCGGGGTCGGTCGCGGCGACGGCGGCCACCGGGTCGCCCACATAGCGCACCTTGTCCACCGCCAGCGCGTGCTCGTCCTGGCTAGAGGGCAGGATGCCGTAGGCGTGCGGCAGGTCGGCCCCGGTGATCACCGCGACGACGCCGGGCAGGGCCAGGGCCCGGCTTGTGTCGATCGAGCGGATGATGGCGTGCGGGTGGGGCGAGCGCAGCAGGCGGCCGTAGAGCATGCGCGGAAGGACCATATCGTCGGTGTAGACTGCCCGCCCGGTGACCTTGCTATAGGCGTCAACCTTCGGGAGCGGGGCGCCAATCAGCGAGGCGTGATCGCGCACGGGCATACGACCTCCTGGTGCGTCATATAGCCGATAATCGATAGCCGATAGCCCGAACAGCGCGATGCGATACTGTCCCGCTTCACAGGCTGCGCTACGCCTCCAGGCTGCGCTCGCTCGCCGCCTGGACGGCCTCGTAGATCTTGGTGTAGCCGGTGCAGCGGCACAGGTTGCCGGCCAGGGCCGCCTTGATCGTCTCTAGCGCCGGGTGGGGGTCGTGCGCAAGCAGCGCCGCGCCCGAGATTAAGACCCCGGGGGTGCAGTAGCCGCACTGGGCCGCGCCCAGCTCGGCGAAGGTTATCTGCAGCGGGTGCAGCTGGCCATCGCGCTCAAGCCCCTCGATGGTGGTGATGGCCCGGCCCTGGACCTCGATCGGCAGCGTCAGGCAGGCGAGCGTGGGGACGCCGTCGATCAGAACGGTGCAGGCGCCGCACTCGCCCAGCTCGCAGCCGTGCTTGGTGCCGGTCAGCATCAGCTGCTCGCGCAGCACCTCAAGCAGCGTGCGGTGAACCGGCACGGTCAGCGTATGCGTCTCCCCATTCACCGTCAGCGTGATCTGCTCATGCATACGGGCTCTCCCCAAGATAGCGCGGCAGCACAAAGCAAGCCGGGCGGGGCGGGGTTCGGGGAGGGCAAGCCCTCCCCTTGTGATGGGCTGTGCGGGCGGCCCTTGCGGCCGCCTCTGCCGGACGAGGGAAGAGCGCTACCGCTCTAGCAGGCGCGTCAGCGTGCGTGTCGCCTGGAGCACGCCGTCGATAGCCTGCTGGCGTGTCTGCGCGGACATACGGGACTCGATGCCGACAACCACGATCGCGGCGCCGAGCCGCCCCTGCTGGTAGATCGGCGCCCCGGCCGCCCAGACGCTCTCGATATACTCCTGGTCATCAGTCGCGTAGCCCTGCCGGCGCACCTGGGCCACGTCGGCGAGCAAGTCCGGCAGATCGACCCGCGTATGCCCGGTGAATGGGCGCAGGGGGCGGAGCGTGAGCAGCTCGAGGCAGGCCTCCTCGCTGAGCGAGGCGAGGTAGAGCTTGCCGAAGCAGCCGGCGTAGACCGGCAGCCGCTTGCCGAGCGGCGCGCTGATCTTCAGCATGCGCCGCGACTCTGCGCTGCCCATCAGGGTCGCGTGCCCGTCGACATAGAGCCCCAGAAAGGCCGTCTCATCGACAAGATCGCGCAGCTGCTGCAGATAGGGCTGGGCGAGCTCGGATAGCTGCGGCTGGTTGGGCACATGGTGCGCCAGATCGAGCAGCGCGGCCCCCAGGTGATAGCGCTGCGTGGCCGTGTCGCGCTCGAGGTAGCCGTGGTGCCGCAGCGTGGCCAGGATACCGTGCACCGTGCTCTTGGGAAGATGCAGGCGCTGATGCAGCTCGGTGATACTCCAGTCGGACTGTTCCTCTGTAAATAGCGAGAGGATGGTGATCGCGCGGTCGATCGCAGGGACAAGCGCTAGTTCGCCCATGGTCCATTCAGACTACAGCGTGATGTCGCGACGAGGGCGGCTCACGCTGTAGCACAAGACTGCCTGGTCAGGGTTGCTCTGCTGCGGAGAGCCTGGCTGCGATGGTTGAGCGGAAGCCCTGTGCCTGAGTCCTCTGGCCAGTCAGTGGTGTCGTGATGCCCTCTTGCGGCCTCGTGCCCCCGCCGACTGGTTCGTCCTGTTCAATAGGCTGAACAATATGGCGGGCGCGTCTGTTAGGAGCGAGTATAGGGCCGTAATTTCGAGTTGTCAAGTAACAAGTTGCGCCTGGCGCATAAAATGCCCGGGTGATAGGGAAATGGCTCACAAGAATGCTGTAAGAGTGCCGATTGTACCAGTGTTCACATAAAATTACCCCATCTGCATGTTATAGCATATATTCTAATCAAGTATCTCTTTTCGTAAAAGACTATTGACATTTGAAATTCATGCCCTTATGATGATTTCAATTCCAGCGGTTAGTTCAATAGGATGAACAACGATGGCGTACTGCATGGCGCTAGAATACGCCGACCGCGAGACGCTGCGCAGCCATCAGATCGGGCGGCTCAACCAGCTGCTGGCCGACGTGCTGCCGCGCAACCGCTTCTATGCCGACCGGCTGCGGGGCCTGACACCGCCGTTGTCCTGGGGCGACTTCGCCAGCCTGCCTCTGCTGACCAAGGCCGAGCTGGTCGAGGATCAGGCCAGCCACCCGCCGTTCGGCCGCATCCTGACCTACCCCGAGCAAGACTATATCGCCTACCACCAGACCTCCGGCACCTCTGGCCGGCCGCTCAAGGTGATCGACACCGCGGCCAGCTGGCGCTGGTGGCAAGAGTGCTGGCGCTATGTCTATGCCGGCGCGGGGGTCACCGCCGCCGACCGCATCTTCGTCGCCTTCGGCTTCGGGCCGTTCATCGGCTTCTGGAGCGCCTTCGAGAGCGCGCGGGCGATGGGGGCCCTGCTGATCCCGGGCGGCAATATGGATACGGCGCGCCGCCTCGAGGCCATCCGCGAGCAGCAGGCCACCGTGGTGCTCTGCACGCCGACCTACGCGCTGCATATGCTCGAGCAGGCCCGCGGCCAGGGCATCGACCTCGCCGCGAGCAAGGTGCGCGTGACGATCCACGCCGGCGAGCCCGGCGCCTCGATCCCCAGCGTCCGCCAGCGCATCGAGGAGGGCTGGGGCGCCCGCTGCTACGATCACGCCGGCGCGACCGAGGTCGGCGCCTTCGGCTATATGTGCGAGTGCCAGGCGGGCCTGCATCTCAATGAGGCCGAGTTTATCGCCGAGATCGTCGACCCCGTCAGCGGGCGCCCGGTGGCCGAGGGCGAGGAGGGCGAGCTGGTGCTCACCGGCCTCGGCCGCGCCGGCTGGCCGGTCATTCGCTACCGCACGCGCGACCGGGTGCGCCACGGCGGCCGCGCGTGCGCCTGTGGGCGCACGACGCTCTTCCTGCCGGGGGGCATCCTCGGCCGCGCCGACGATATGCTGATCATCCGCGGCGTCAATGTCTACCCGTCGGCGATCGAGGCGATTGTGCGCGAGCGCCCCGAGCTCGGCGAGTTCCGTATGCTGATCACCCGCGCGGGCACGCTCGATGCGCTGACGCTCGAGGTCGAGGTCGAGGCCGAGCCCTGCGCGGCCCAGCTGGCCCATACGCTCTATCAGCGGCTCAATCTGCGGGTCGTGGTGACGGCCGTGCCGCCTGGGACGCTGCCGCGCTGGGAGCAGAAGGCCCGCCGGCTGGTCGATCTGCGCCAGGCGGCCGCCGAGCAGACCGACGCCCCGCAGGTTTCGCTGGCCGCCCTTACGGCCGCCCGATGAGCAGTGAACGACACGATAAGGCCCAGGCCTACATACGCGAGCACAATGTTATGAGCCTGGCGACCGCGGGGCCCCATGGCATCTGGGCGGCGGCCGTCTTCTATGTGAGCGAGGGCTTCACGCTCTATTTTCTCTCGGCGCCCACCGGCCGGCACAGCCGCAATCTCGCGGCCCAGCCCGCTGTCTCTGCCACGATCCATGAGGACTACCGCGACTGGCGCGCGATCAAGGGTGTCCAGCTTGAGGGTGAGGTGATGCGTATCGCGGGTCGCGAGGCAGAGGACGCCTGGCAGGCCTATGGCCAGAAGTTCCCCTTCGTCAGGCCCGAGACCTATGTCCCCGCCGCGATCGCCGGCGCCCTGAGCCGCATCGCCTGGTATCGCCTTGTGC
>JAAXUL010000146.1:0-5451 GCA_013336035.1 Chloroflexales bacterium | reverse complement strand
CAAGGCGATACCAGGCGATGCGGCTCAGGGCGCCTTGTGACCACACATATCTACTTTATCGATAACGAGCTCGGCTTCGGCCATCGCGACGAGCTGTTCTAGATGCGCGCAAGCCCTGCTTGCGGCACACGAAAGGTCAGCAAGAGGGTCGTCAGAGAGGCCAAGCCCTCCCTGAGGCCCTCGCTGAGGCAGCCTCTTTTGGGAAGCATATAGAGTAGGAGCAGCGTATGCCGTACCGTGACCTGCGCGAGTTTCTTGACCGGCTGGCCTCGACCGACCACCTCCGCTGTGTCCAGAAAGAGGTGAGCTGGAACCTTGAGCTGAGCCACATCGCCAAGGTTAACGAGGAGGAGCACCGGGGCGGCAAGGCGCTGCTCTTCGAGAATATCACCGACCACCCGGGCTGGCGCGTGCTGACCAGCGCCCTGACCGCCCGCGAGCGCCTCGCCCTCGCGCTCGATATGCCAACCACCTCGAGCCTGATGAACCTCTCGCGCGAGTGGGTCGAGCGCATCAAGAATAAGCGCGTCCCGCCCCAGGTCGTCGAGGCCGGGCCGGTGCACGAGAATGTCGTGCTGGGCGACGAGGTGGACATCTTTAAGCTGCCGGCGCCCTGGTTCTACCCGGCCGACGGCGGCCGCTACCTCGGCACCGCCGGCTACCTGATCTCGCGCAACCTCGACAGCGGGCGGCTCAATCTGGGCACCTACCGGCTGATGATGGTGGACGCCAGGCGCGCCGCGATCCAGATTATCAAGGCCAAGGACGCCGAGATCGACCTGCGCGGCTACGCGGCCAGGAATGAGCCAATGCCGGTCGCCTATGTCTGCGGCGCCGAGCCGAGCCTGTTCCTCTGCGGCAGCACGCTGTTCGGCCTGAACGAGAGCGAGTACGACATCGCCGGCGCGCTGCGCGGCGCGCCGGTCGAGGTGGTCAAGGCCGTCACCAACGATATCCTGGTGCCCGCCACGGCCGAGCTGGTGATCGAGGGCGAGATTATGCCCGGCGAGACCCTGCCCGAGGGGCCGTTCGGCGAGTACACCGGCCACTACTCCGGCAAGGAGTTCCCCAAAGAGTTCATCAATATCAAGGCGATCACCTACCGCAACAACCCCATCCTCTGGTCCACCACCGTCGGCAAGCCGGTCACCGACACCCATATGCTGATGGCCGTCAACCGCACCGCCTCGCTGTGGAACGACCTGTCGGCGATGAACATCCCCGGCATCAAGGCGGTCTACGGCCCGCCGGCCAGCGCCGGGCGCATGCTGGTGATCATCTCGATGAAGCCGATGTACCACGGCCACTCGACCCAGGTCGGCCTGGCGGCCTTCGCCACCGTCACCGGCAACTATGGCCTGAAGACGGTCATCCTGGTCGATGACGATATCGACCCCGAGAACATGGACCAGGTGATGTTCGCCCTGAGCTTCAAGTTCCAGCCCGATGTCGGCACCCAGATCATTAAGCGCGGGCGCTCGACGCCGCTCGACCCCTCGCTGCCGATCGGTGACGCGCGCTATATGACCTCGCGCATCATCATCGACTGCACCACGCCCTACGAGTGGAAGGAGAAGCCCAGGCAGATCTACCTGGACGAGCAGATGCTCAAGCACGTCAAGGACCACTGGGACGAGTACTTTGGCGAGCCCGTGACCCTGCCGCAGCGCGTCGCCGACCTGGCAGAGGCCTGATGCCCGTGTGAGCAACAAGGGGCCAGCTATGCGACAGATCAAGGGCATCATCTTCGACGTTGACGGCTGTGTGGCGCGGGGCAGCCGGGTGCTGCCCGGTATCCCCGCGACCCTGGCCGAGCTGCGGGCGCGCGACATCCGCTGCGCGTTCCTCACCAATGAGAACCAGCGCACGGTGGCCCAGATGGTCGAGCGGCTCAGCGCTATGGGCATCCCCGCCACCGCCGATGACGTGCTGACCTCGGCCATCGTCGCCGCCGAGGTCACCCGCGCCCGCTTCCCGGGCCGCAAGGTGCTCGCCATCGGCGGGGCCGGCCTCGTGGAAGCCCTGCAGGTCCGCGGCGTGACTCTCCTCGACCGCGAGCACGCCGCCGAGGCCGAGGTGGTGGTGATGGGCAAGGACCCCGACTTTAACCAGAGGACGCTTGACCTCGTCTGTCAGGCGATCTGGCGCGGGGCCGAGTTCATCGCCACCAACTACGACCCCAAGGTGCCAATGGCCGACGGCTTCATCCCGGGCACCGGGCCGATGATCAAGGCTGTCGCCTACGCGACCGGCAGAGAGCCGCTCGTCACGGGCAAGCCATCGCGCTGGGCGGGCGAGATGGCGATGCGGGCGCTGGGCATAGCGCCCGCGCACGGCGCGGTGATCGGCGACCAGCTCGAGCAGGACATCCGCATGGGTAAAGAGGCCGGGCTGTTCACGATCCTGGTGCTCAGCGGCGCGACCACGGCCGAGAGCCTTGCCGCGCCCGACGCCCTACAGCCCGACCTCGTCTTGCCCGACGCGAACCACCTGCCGGGCTGGCTGGATAGCTAGTGCGCGCAAGCCCTGCTTGCGGCAGGCGAAAGGTTGTAAGGCCTTTCAGGGAGGGCAAGGCCCTCCCTGCGACCCTCCCTGATGCAACTTCAAGCGAGGGGCCTATGCTAAAACTCTATCGCTATATCCACTGGTTCCGCGACTGTGAGAAGAGCCATGTGCCGCATGTGGGCGGCAAGAACGCCAACCTTGGTGAGATGACCCGCGCCGGGATGCGCGTGCCGCCCGGCTTCGCGGTAACGATCAGCGCCTACCGCGACTTTCTGCGCTACACCCGGCTCGCGCCGGAGATCAGGCGCATCCTGGCCGCCACGCCGAGCGACGACATCGAGGCCACCAACCAGGCCAGCCTGGAAATCCAGGAGCTGATCAGCGCGGCCCCTATCCCGCTCGAGATCGAGCGGGCGATTGTCAGGGCCTACGACAAGCTGTGCGCCGAGTCTAGCGTGGCCGACCTGCCCGTGGCCGTGCGCTCGAGCGCGACCGCCGAGGATCTGCCCAACGCCTCGTTCGCCGGGCAGCAGGACACCTCGCTGTGGGTGCGCTCGGCCCACTCGGTGCTGAAGCACACCGTCGCCTGCTGGTCGAGCCTGTTCAACGCCCGCGCTATCTCGTACCGCCACCAGATGGGCTTCCCCCACGAGAAGGTCTTCATCAGCGTCGGCGTGCAGAAGATGGTCAACGCCCGCGCCGCCGGGGTTATGTTCACGCTCAACCCCAGCAATGGCGACCGCTCGAAGATCAGCATCGACGCCAGCTGGGGCCTGGGCGAGGCGGTGGCCTCGGGCTCGGTCACCCCGGATAACTTCTTGATCGACAAGGTGGCCCTGACGATTGTGAAGCGCACCACCTCGCCCAAAGCTATCGAGTATGTGCCCGACCTGGAGGCCAGGTGCGTGCAGGTCGTGCCCGTGGCGCCAGAGCGCCAGAGTGTCCTCTGCCTAAGCGATACCGAGGCCATCGCCCTGGCCCGCCTGGGCAAGCAGATCGAGCGCCACTACGGCTGCCCGCAGGATATAGAGTGGGCCATCGACCAGGATCTGCCCTTCCCAGAGAACCTGGTCATCCTCCAGAGCCGCCCCGAGACGGTCTGGAGCCAGCGGGCCCGCTCAAGGCTGAGCGCCAGCGGCGCCAGCGGCGTCGAGGGCGTGCTCGCCAGCCTGCTCACCCCGGTTCGGCTCAGATAGATGGTGAAATTGGGAATTATCAGGGAGGGCGGGCCCTCCCTGTGACTCGCCCTGGCCGCAGCTTCGCAACAAAGGGGATGCACCATGACCGAGCAGCAAGTCCACCACTTTCCCAGCCCCTTCGAGGTCAACCCTCCGCCCGGCGCAGAGGATTGGCAGGATCTCTACCCCTACTATCTTGTCTTCAGCGAGGACCGGCGCGCGGAGGAAGATGCGGCCTTCTGGTTCCAGGACGGGGTCCACTGGCGCGAGGTGCTCTACCCCTTTGACAGCATCTTTATGGAGTTCGCGCTGAAGTGTCTCTCGCAGTACAACACGCGCTTCTATATTATCCCGCCGGCTATGGGCGTCGACTATCGGGTGCTGAACGGCTACACCTACCTGAGCCCGGTCGCGATCACCGACCCCGCGGTCATCCAGGCCCGCGTGCCCGACTTCATCGAGCGCGCTGGCTACTACTTCCAGAACTGGAACGAGCTCTACGCGCGCTGGCAGGAGAAGATCGAGCGCGTGATCGGCGACCTCGAGAGCATCCAGTTCGCCCCGCTGCCCGAGAAGGAGACCAGCGAGCGCGTGCTTGGGGCCCGCGGTATCAGCAGCAGCTTCGATCTTATGTCGAACTACCACCGGCTGATCGAGCTGGGGCTAGAGGGCTGGCAGTACCACTTCGAGTTCCTGAACCTGGGCTACGCGGCCTACCTGGACTTCTTCGGCTTCTGCAAGCAGGCCTTCCCCGACATCCCCGACCAGTCGATCGCCAAGATGGTCTCGGGGATCGAGGTTGACCTGTTCCGCCCCGACGACGAGCTGAAGCGCCTGGCCAAGGTCGCGGTCGAGCTCGAGGTCGGCGGCGTGCTGCGCCAGGGCAGCGCGGCCGAGGCGATGGAGCGCCTGCAGCTGGTGGAGAACGGCCCCTCGTGGCTCGACGAGCTCGAGAAGTCTAAGCAGCCCTGGTTCAACTACTCCGGCGGCACCGGCTTCTACCACCACGACCCGGTCTGGATCGAGAACCTCGACGTGCCCTTCAACTTCCTGCGCAACTATATCGGCAAGGTCGAGGCGGGCGAGTGCCTGGACCGCCCGCTCGATGCGATCCGCGCGGAGCGCGAGCGGCTGGCGGACGAGTACGCCGCGCTGCTGCCCAGCGACGAGGACGTCGGCGCCTTCCGCGGCAAGCTCGGCCTGGCGCGGACGGTCTTCCCCTACATCGAGAACCACAACTTCTATGTCGAGCACTGGCACCACTCGGTCTTCTGGCGCAAGATGCGCGATCTGGGCCAGGTCTTTGTCGCGGCCGGCTTCACCGAGGCCGTGGACGACATCTTCTACCTCCAGCGCGAGGAGATCCCGGTGGCCCTCTTCGATATGTCGTCCGGCTGGGCCGTGGGCACCTCGGCGCGCGGGCCGAAGTACTGGCCGCGCGAGATCGCGCGCCGCAAGGGCATCGTCGAGGCCCTGCGCGCCTGGACGCCGCCGCCCGCCCTGGGCGTGCCCCCCGAGGTGGTGACCGAGCCCTTCACGATTATGCTCTGGGGCGTCACCAGCGAGAGTATCAACACCTGGCTGAGCGGGGCCTCGAATGATCTGAAGGGCTTCGCCGCCTCGCCGGGCGTCGTCGAGGGCGTCGCCCGCGTGATCACCAGCGCCGACGAGCTCGACCAGGTGCTCGACGGCGAGATCCTGATCTGCCCGATCACCGCGCCGAGCTGGGGGCCGATCTTCTCGCGCATCGCCGCCGCGGTCACCGACG
>JAAXUL010000772.1 GCA_013336035.1 Chloroflexales bacterium | reverse complement strand
CCTCGGCGTGCACGCGCTGGAGCTCGAGGGCCTCGGAGTCGGCCTGGCGCTGCTGGGCCAGGGCCTGCAGGGCGACCTGCTCGGCCTGCCGGATCACCGCCAGCTGGCGCAGCTCCTCGGCGCGCATGAACTCCTCGGGCGGCCGGGTGCTGGTGATCGTCACCCGCGCGATCTTCACGCCGTAGCCCTCGACCCCAGCCTGGACCGCCGCCTGGAGGTCACGCGAGTCCTGGCCGAGCAGGTCGCTGATCCCGCCCGAGGCCGTGCGCCGCACCAGGGTGCGCAGCGCCTCCTGGCAGATGCTCTGCAGGACCAGGTCGAAGTCGTCGGCGGCGATATTGAACACAAACTGGTAGGGGTCGGTGATCACAAAGGTGACCAGGGTGTCCACGGCTGCGCGGATATTGTCGGCCGTCGGCGCCTCGAGCACCGGCACATCGTAGGGGACCTCGCGCCGGGTTACCAGGTGTGAGACGACGATCCAGGGCGGCAGCACGTAGTAGCCGCTGGTCAGGGTTTTCGAGTATTTGCCGCCCCGGCTCAGCAGGGCGTTGGTCCCCTCGGGAATGATCACGTAGAAGCTGCGCCACACCCCGACCACCACAAGCAAAACCGCGACCGGGATGGCCAGCGAGCCAACCAGCGTCAAGTTGAAGAACATCCCGGCGATCAGCCCGCCGAATAGCACCAGCAGGCCCATGATGACGAAGTCGTTGCGGATGCGGTTCTGGCGCGTGGTGAGCACGACGATCGGGATGCGCCCGCTGGCGTCCTTGGTCGCAAAGGCGTCAGCCGCCTCGTCGAGAGGGACGCGCACCTGGACGAGCTGGTCCGCCAGGTTGGGCGGGGCGGCTCCCGCCTGCTGATTGTCAGACATAGGCCACCTCAGACACTCTTATCGGTCGCGGAGCCGGGCCGCGCCGGTGTAGCCCAGCGCCGGCGGCGCGGGCTGGCTGGAGCAGGCTGGGCCGGCGCCGGCTGCTGCTCGCCCGGCAGTATCCCGGCCGGCCGCGGCGGGTCGGCGACCCGGCCGTAGAGATAGCGGAAGAGATCGACGGCGATGGCCGTCAGCGGCCCGGCGAGCAGCAGCCAGAGCAGCCCCACCTGGCTGATGATGACCACCGCGACCGCCAGCAGCACCGGGGGGATGGCCGAGGCGTAGCGCCGCTCGAGCCGGGGCCAGATCAGCCAGTTGGCCAGGACCTGTACGCCGAGGGCGACGAGCGCCAGGGTGCCGGCCAGCTGGGGCGAGACGGTCAGGCCGGCGAGCCCGGCGACCAGCACGTAGAGCAGCGGCCCGACGATCGGGATCAGCTCGAGCAGCCCGGCGACCACGGCCAGCAGCAGCGGGAACTCGACGTTGGCCAGGCCCAGGCGCTCGATCAGCTGCAGCGCCAGGTAGCTTATTGCGCCGACCGACAGCCCCATCACGACCTGCCCGCCGAGGAAGGCCCGCAGCGGCCGGTCGACGATCCGCGCGACCGCCCAGAAGTCCGGGCGCAGCCAGGGCGCCAGAAGTCGATCGACCGCCCGCAGGCCGGCCCCATGGTTGAGCAGCACGGCGAAGATCCAGGTCGGGACGATCAGGAAGCTCAGGATGAAGCCGGAGGCGTTGGCCAGCTCGAGCAGGCCGATGATGACGAAGTCGAGCAGGGCGCGCAGCATCTCAATGAGGTTCTCGCGGAGCCGCGCGACGGTCGGCTCCAGGCTCTCCCGGACCAGCTCTCGCATCGGCTCGGGCAGGCCCTGGAGGTAGCCCACCAGCTGCTCGAACAGGCCGCGCAGGCGCAATGGGGTGGGCAGGTGCTCGAGGAAGCCGGCGATCTGGGCAGCTAGCGGTGGTCCGAGCGTGCCGACGAGGAAGATGAACAGGCCCAGCTCGGCGGCCATGACCAGCAGGATGGCCAGCCAGCGCGGGAGGAGGCGGTCGAGCCCGTCGACCAGCGGGAGGGAGATGTAGACCAGGACGATGCCCACGAAGAAGGGCGCCAGACTGACCCGGTTGCGCCAGACCAGCCAGCCGATTAGCCCGAGGGCGCCGGCGATCAGCACGAAGTGGGCCAGCTGGGAGGGCGTGATCGCCCTGACCCGCGCCCATAGCCCCTGCCAGGAGCCAGCGGCGGATGGGGGCGGGCTCTCCTGGATCTGCGGTTCGGCGCTCGCGCTCATACCTGCTCCCTCCTGGCCACTCTCGGCCGCCGGGCTAAGGCCCTCGCTGCCCTCCGGCCTGGAGCTCGTCCGCCGGCGCCAGCGGCTCGGCCCGAGCAGCCCCTCAATGACGGTCGCCAGGATGAGCAGGAGCGTGCCCGCCCAGCGCCGCCACCGTGGCGCTGGCTCATTTCCCGGATCCATGCTCTCCCTCGCTCCCCGCGCGGAAGTTTTGGACCAGAATGTAGATGCTGATCAGCAGCACCCAGGCGGGAAAGAGCAGGATGGCCCAGGGGACGAAGCCGACGCTCAGGAGGAAGAAGAGGGCCACGGCGTAGCTGAGCACGACCAGCCAGCGCGGCATAACCCCGGTGCGAACCGCGATGGTCGCCGTTGAGATCATGAATACGCCCGCCATCTTTATGGCGTACACATTGGCGACCGCGTACATCGTCGCCCGGCTGTAGGCGAAGAGCGCCCGATCCTGCGCGTCGAGGGGGACGCTCGCGAAGGAGAGCAGGGTGCCGCCGGCCAGGCCCGCCGCGACGAAAAGCATGGCGAGGAAGAGCAGCCCGCTGCCGAGGAAGACCGTCGCAAAGAAGCGGTCCTCCCGGTCCCCGATACGGTCGCGTAGCACGCCCATGAACCAGAGGAAGGCGATCCCGGCGAACGGCACCAGGTTGAGCGCGAGCGCCACGCTGCCCGCCCGCTCGGTGAGCCAGTCCCCGCCCTCGCGCGGGTCGGCAGGGATGGCCTGCCGGATCAGGGCCAGGCTGGTCCCGAGCAAGACCGAGAAGAGGATCCCCGCGATGGCCGCGGCCCGCGGGGTCCTCAGCTGTCGGCGGGCCAGGTCGCCCGTGCTGGCCAGAGGCTCTTCCATGTTTCGTCCTGTTCGATGCTGCAAGCACGGCTTGCCAGCATTTAGTCTGCACGATTGCGGCGGCCGGCGCACGATGCCGGCAGATCATCCGCCCATAGGCAGAAAGGACCAGCGCGGGGCGGGCCGCTCATCCGGGCTGTGCCGATCGTGCGGGACAGCGCGGGAATAGGGCCGTCGGATCTTGTGTCGTGAGTGGCCTTCGCCAACCATGAGATCAGCCGGGAAATACGGGCGACCGGCAGCGAAGCGAGCACGTCGGAGCCTTCTTATGGTCAGCGAACGACAATCGGTGGGTCGCGCCCTAGCCACGGTCGCCGCCGTCGTCGTGCTGCTCGGCGGGGTGTACTTCGCGGCGTCCTTCCTGGGCTTTGTGCTGCTGGCGGTCTTCTTCGCCCTGCTCTGCTACCCGGTGCTGCGCTGGCTCATGGGCCGGGGCCTCTCCCAGACGATCGCGCTGACCATCATCACCCTCGGGCTGGCCGCGATCTTTGTGAGCCTCGCGCTGCTCGTCGGCGTATCGGTCGCCCAGATCACCGCCAACCTCGGCGCCTATCGCGACCAGGTGGCGCGACAGGCGCAAACCATACGCGACCAGCTGGCGCAGCTGGGGGTGGGTGTGCCCGAGCAGGTTGCCCAGACGGCACTGAACCCCGAGCTCCTGACCCAGCTCTTCGCCGCGGTCATCGCCGGCGTCGCCAGCTTTCTGGCCTCGGCGTTCTACGTGCTGCTGCTGATTATCTTCCTGCTGATCGAGGGCCCGGGCATGTTCGTGCGGGCCCGCCGGGCCCTTGGGGCCGACAATCCGCTCCTGGCCAGGCTCCAGTCCGTCAGCCCGATCATGGTGCGCTACTTCGGCCTACGCACCTACCTGAACGCGCTGACCGGCATCGGCGTGGCGATCGCCCTCTGGCTCCTCGGCATCGACTACGCCGCCCTCTGGGGGGTGCTGCTGTTCTTCCTTAGCTACGTGCCCTACATCGGCATCTTCGTCGCCACCCTCCCGCCGACCTTCCTGGCCCTGGCCGAGTACGGACCCGGCCGCGCCCTGCTGGTCGTGCTCGGGATCACGGTCATCAACGTCGTGCTCGAGAACATCGTCTTCCCACGCATGGTCGGCAGGGGCCTGAGCCTGCCGGCCACCGTGGTCTTCCTCTCATTCTTCATCTGGCGGGGCCTGCTCGGCGCCCCTGGGGCGCTGCTGTCCGTCTTCCTCACCATCCTGGTGCTGCTGGTCCTCGACAGCTACGAGCAGACCCGCTGGCTCGCGCAGATCCTCACGCCCGAGCCCCGCG
>JAAXUL010001563.1 GCA_013336035.1 Chloroflexales bacterium | reverse complement strand
AGGTTCTTGCCGCCCAGGAAGGCCATCCCGTAGATAATCCCGCCGAGCGCGTTGCCGAACGCCGATAACGCCGAGGCGCCGGGATTACCGAGGTGGATGATCCCAAATGCCACAGCGCTAATGATCAGCGCCAGCCACTTGCGCCCGCCCAGCACGACCACCAGACCGCTCAGCAGCAGGGCGCGAAAGAACACCTCCTCGTAGATGAACCCGAAGACCATCAATCCGAGGTCCCCAGCCGTCGTGTTAAACCCAGACGTGCCAGTGACGCTGATCAGGCCCATGGCCAGCTCGACCAGAAAGATACCGGCCATGGCGAGGAAGGTGATCAGCATCCCGGCCCCGAAGTCGCCGAGCGCCCACCAGCCGCCGACCAGCCCATAGCCTCTGAGCAGGGGACGCCCCTGCTTGCGCCATGCACGACCGGCAATCACCCCCAGGACAATACAGGCGATCAGTACGATGATATCGACCATGTCTCACTCCCTTAGTTCATCAGGTAGCTGCGGAACCAGATAATCTGCTCCTGGGCGCCGTAGAGCTCGTAGGGTGGGATGGCCTGGAAGCCGTGGGGCGCCTGCTCGAACTTGAGCAGCCTGGCCGGCACCTTGTTGTTGATCACCTGGAGCATGAAGTTCTCCATCAGGGTGACCGGCAGGAAGTCAGCCGTACCGTGGAAGGCCAGCAGCGGCGTGCGCACCCGCTCGGCGTTATAGGCCGGCGAGTCGCGGCGGTACTCTTCAAGGGCCGCCTGGGGCGGCAGGCCCTGAAAGTAAGGCCCGACCGTCGGGTAGCCGCGGCTCCACTCGGTGACGAGGTCGATCATCGAGCACATGGTGTGGGCGGCGTCGTAGGTAGTCGGGTGGCGCGTGATGCTCTGGGTGGTGAAGTAGCCCCCGTACGAGCAGCCGGTGATCCCGACCTTGCTTGCCCAGCCTCGCGCCCGCAGCTGACCGACGATCTCGTTCATCGCGTCGATGTCGAGTTGGCCAAAGTTGGTGCCGTCGTACAGGGCCTCGAAGCGCTCGTGCCCCACGCCATAGCGCCCATAGAGCGGCACCACCAGTAGCCCGAAGCCAAAGTTCGGCAGCAGCGCGAACGGCTCCTCAATCGAGCTTTGCCAGGCGTTGATCACCTCAAGCGTCGGCCCGCCCGCCTGCCAGACGATGATCGGCAGCTTCTTCGGCGGGAAGGGCGCGTCGGCGGGCATGATCAACACGCCGCTGTGGGTCGTGCCGTCGCGCAGGGTGAACGCGACCGGCTGCTGCTTCGTCCGGCTGTACTGGCGCATCGCCTCGTTGTCCCAGGTCAGGCGGGCCAGGCCCGTGCCATCCCAGCCCATCCGGTAAAGCTCGGCCGGGTCGGTGAACGAGGTGTAGACGAAGACGATCTCGCGCGAGCGCCTGGTCGCCCTGACGCTGAAGGCGCTGCCGGCCCGGTCGGCGAGATTGCGGAACTCGCCCGAGCGCAGGTTGTAGTAGAAGGGGTGGCGGTCGAGCCCGTACTGGCTGAGGATGATCACCTCGTCGGGTGAGACGAATCTGGCCTCCATCGTGCGGGCCGCGATCTCGATCCGGTCGAGGCGGCGGATCTCGCGCAGGTCGTTGGCGTCGAGAAAGCGCAGGTGCGCGCCAGCGCGGAACTGCTGGAAGTACTGCGGGTAGCGTCGCCCGGTCAGGCGACCGGGGAGAT
>JAAXUL010000771.1 GCA_013336035.1 Chloroflexales bacterium | reverse complement strand
TGGTTGTGGCTTTAGCACCTTCAGCCTACCACAGGTGAGGGGTCCTTTGCGCGTTACGACGCGCTAAAGCCCTCTACTGGCACCCCCGCTGACCTCCTTCGTTGGAATATTGGAGAGCTTCTAACCCCCGAAATGGCTGCCCAGGTCCGCACGCTTATTCGAGACGAAGCGCCGAAGCAGTCAGTTTAAGCATGAAGCCGCCGGGAGCTGTCCGCCTACAGTATATTCCGCATTTTGTCGAGCGTGTGACAGCGAGCTTTCAGTGCCAGACAGCCATGGCTACCCTTGGCGCACAGCTACGACACGTGATCTCCGGCGCCGTCGAGATTGTTTTACCGTATCGTGCCGATCTGTGCCAGCAACATGGCTTTATCCTTGCGGGGATGCTGACCACAGTTGTCGACAGTGCGTGTGGCTACGCGGCGCTGAGCTTGATGCCGGCAGAGGTGGGGGTGCTGAGCGTCGAGTTCAAGGTGAACTTCCTCGCCCCCGCCGCGGGCGAGCAGTTCATCGCGCGCGGCAAGAGTCGTGCGCAGCGGGCGCAGCATGAGCGTGTGCATAGGCGAGGTCATCGCGCTCGCGCAGGGCGCCGAAAAGCTAGTCGCGCTGATGCAGGCAACGATGATGGCTGTCGCCGGGCAGGCGGGGATCCAGGATTAACCCGTCGGCCTGGCTCAGCGCCCTCGCGCGCCCAGACGGACGCTCGGCGCTCTGGGCTAGCCGTTGCCGAGGGCGTCCTCGCCGGCGCTGTAGCCCATCTTAATCCAGCCGCGCTTGATCGCGTAGATCACGGCCATGGTGCGGTCGTTGACCTGGAGCTTGGAGAGGATCGAGGTGATATGGTTCTTGACCGTCTGGCCGCTGATGCTCAGCTCGTTGGCGATCTCTTTATTCGAGAGGCCGCGGGCGATGCAGTCGAGGATCTCGATCTCGCGGCTGGTGAGCGGCGCGAAGAGCGCGCTGGTCTGCTCGTCCTCGGTGGCGGCCAGCTCGCGGAACTGGTGTAGCACGCGCGTGGCGACGTTGGGCTTGGCCAGCACAGAATCGTTGATCAGATACTTGCCCTTGGCAACCTCGCGGATGTAGAGCAGCAGATCCTCGGGGTTGACATCCTTGGACGAGTAGGCCGCGGCGCCGACCTTGATCGCCTGGAAGAGCTGGTCATCGTCCTCGTAGACGCTGAGCACGACGATGCCCATGCGCGGGTCGCGGCGCTTGATCACGCGGGCCACCTCGAGGCCATTAAGGCCGGGCAGGTTGATATCGACGAGCACCACGTCGGGGTTGAGGCGCTCGGTGAGCTTGAGGGCCTCCTGGCCATTCTCGGCCTCGCCGACGACCTCGATATCCTGGGCGTCCTCGAGACTCCAGCGGATGCCCTGTCGAAAGAGGGGGTGGTCGTCAACGATAAGCACTCGGATCGGGTTCGTCATAGGCACCTCAACAGGAGTGTGACAGCGCCAGCCCCGGGGCTAGGCGCGGATTGGCAGGCTGAGAGAGACCTCGGTGCCGTGGCCGGGCCGAGAGGTGACGACATAGCGGGCGCCGATCAGCTCGGCGCGCTCGCGCATACTGGTCAGGCCCCAGCTCTCGCGCCCGGCGCGACGGGCCACCTCGCGCGGGTCGAAGCCCGGCCCCTCGTCGCGGATCGTGAGCGTCAGCTGCCCCTGGCGCAGGGTCAGGCTCACGTGGACAGGCGCGCCCTTGGCGTGCTTGCGCGCGTTCTGCAGCGACTCCTGCACGATCCGGTAGAGCACGATCTCGGTCTCGGCGGGCAGGCGGGGGAGGGGCTCGGCCTCGAAGCTGACGGCGCCATTGACCGTGTCGCGGTAGCGGCGCAGGTACTCTTGCAGGGCGCCGACCAGGCCGTGCTCATCGAGCTTGCCGGGCCTGAGGTCGGCGATAAAGCCGCGCACCTCGCGCAGGCCCTCGCGGGCGCCCTCGCCCAGCTGGCGCAGCAGCTCGCCCAGGCGGTCGTGGCGTCCGTCGCTCAGCAGGGTCTGGCAGCGCTCGAGGCCCATCAGGGCATTGGCGAGGACCTGGGCAGGGCCGTCGTGGACCTCGCGGGCCAGGCGGCTGCGCTCCTCCTCGCGGCCCGTGATCACCTGCGCGCGCAGGGCCTGCACCCACGGGTCGGCCGGCTCGCCCTCGCTGGCGCCGCGCAGGGTCGCGCTGCTCATCTCGATCTGGCGCACCAGCTGGTCGAGCTGCCTGAGCGCCCGCCGCATAGCGGTGTGCTCGCGGGCGCGGGCCTCGCGGGCAACGCGGAGCTGCCGCTCGCGCTCGGCCAGGGTCGCCGTGGTGGCGAGGCCCCGCTCGGCGGCGAAGCGCTGCTGCATTACCGCCTCGTCGAGCTGCCGCTCGGCCGCCCGCACCTCGTTCTCGAGGCTCGCCAGCCGCTGCTGCGCCGCCTGGTAGAGGGCGCGCAGGCGCGTGGTCTGCTCGGTGACAATCGCATGGGCGGACTCCAGCAGCGCTGATGGCTCGGAGCTCACGGCGGACTCTCCAGTGACACAAGGCGAACGGTTGCCCTAGTATAGCACGCCGCCGAACGAGGCAGCAACCAACCCCGGGCCCCGCGCTCACCTGGCGCGATGGTTATAGTTCGAGCCGGGCGGACAGCGCGCCCGATCCGGCCGTGGCTCCATCTCTGGCCCCTTCACAACACGTATTCCTGGATCTATGCTACAAAGTATTCGATGACAGTCCGTTCATTTTTATATACTGTCCATTAAGCACCGCCAATGGTTGACCTGCAGCCTGCACAATGGTGGGGGGGGCTTCCCATGGACCGACCTGATGGGGATCTCGACCAGCGCTGCGCCGAAACGGTCGAGCGCCTGCTTGCCAGGCATGGCTGGCGCCTCCTTGACCAGGCCGAGTTCGTGTCACGCACACGGCTTGCCCTGGCGAGCCAGGCGGGTATCGAAGTGCACTTTGCCGCCTTCGGTGTCTACAACCTGGCCCTGTACCGCGCCTGCTCGGGCGTCGAGGGCGACGACCGCCGTGAGCTCGCCTACGGCGAGCTGTTTCGCGTGCTCTACGAGCGGGCCTGGCACGCCTACCCCACTATCTGCGAGGATGCGACCCAGCAGGCCCTGGCCCAGATCATCAGCCGCTTCGAGGCCTGCCGCGAGCCGCGAGCCTTCATCCCCTTCGCCCTCCAGCACCTGATGGGCGCCGCCCGCGAGCTGCGCCGCCGCGCCCGCCCTGCCCACTCGCTCGAGCGCGAGGTGGGCGAGGAAGGGATACCCCTGGGCGACCGCCTTCCCTCTGCCGATGATATCGAGGCCGGGGCCATCGCCCGCGAGCAGCGTGAGCACCTGCACTCGTTCCTTGCCCGCTATGTGCGCGACCACCCGCGGGCCCAGAAGCAGATCGACGCCGTGCGCCTGAAATTCCTCGCCGGCCTCGACGACGAGCACATCAGCCGCGCCCTCGGCGTCTCGGTCCAGAACGTCCACGTGCTGCGCTCACGTGGCCTGCGCCGCCTGCGCGATGAGCCCGGCTGGCACGATTCTTGGGAGCAAGGCTGATTGGCTGCGCAAAAGTGCAAGAATCAGAGCGGGCAGGGACCTATTGGGGCAGAAAGGGTATCCCGATGGGCGGCGACAGACAGCACGATCTAGAATCTGACATCCCTGACCTCCATCCCGGAATGATCGCGAAGCTGCCGCAGTATGTCGCCGTGGTGCTTGCGGGGGGCGACCCGGCGGCAAGCTACCCGGCCGTCGCCGCACACCTCGTCGTCTGCCCGGCTTGCGCGTCCGAGCTGCTCGAGCTGATCGACCTTGCGGTGGCGACCTACACCGATGGCGACGAGCTGCCGCCCATCTATCCGGCGCCCGACCTGTCGAGCTTGTCACGGGCCGAGATCAAGGCCTCGCACCGACGCTGGAGGATCGATGACCTTGGCAGATTGCTGCTTGAGATCACCGATGACCTGCTCGCCATGGCCCGGCCCTCGCCCCTCTTTGGCCTCGCCCGGGCCGACGATTTGCTCTACGACCTGGCCCTCCCCCCCGAGTCGCCCGACGCCCCGGATCTGCGGCTCGAGATCTTCCACGACGACCGGGCGGCGCCCTCGGTGCGCCTGCGGCTCTCGATTGAGCTGCCCGGCCGGGATGTCTTCGACGCGGCCGGAACCCCGGTGGCCCTGCTGGCCCTGGGCGACCCGCCCGCCGAGTGGTGGGCGGTCACCGACGCGGTGGGCACCGCCAGCTTCAGCGGCGTGCCGAGGCAGGCCCTCGCCGGTATGCGCATCGCCGTCACGGCCGACCGATCAGCATAAATGGCGCCCAGTGGATTGGGTCGGCGTAGAGCGCCGTCT
>JAAXUL010001562.1 GCA_013336035.1 Chloroflexales bacterium | reverse complement strand
GGCCCTCGCTCGCGAGCTGGCGGCCCTCGGCGCCGACCAGGGTCAGCTGATCGACCACAACCAGCTCGGCCCGCTCACCGCCCGCGGCTGGCTGGGCTACCTGCGCACCCACGCTGGGCTAGAGGGGATGCGGCTCCGGTAGCGGGCGCCAGCGCCATCGTGGGGCGGCTCACTCGCGCCTGCCGTGGCGCCTGCTCTCGGCGCCTCGCACATGGCGCCCGGCCTACCACGGCGAGCAGCCTCGGGGGTAGGCCAGTCGGTCGCCACGGTCCGTCTCGTGCTGTCTTCACCAGGGAGCACCTAGCTCGCCGGCGTCGGCGTCGGCTCGAAGATACCCTTAACCTTATCCAGGGCCTCCTCGCGCGTCTTCGCCAGGTCAGCCCGGTCCACCGCGTAGGCGCCGGCGAGATCGCGCTCCGCGCCCAGCAGGATGTCGTCGATCTCCAGCTTGATGGGCGCCAGCTCCTGGGGGATATCGGCGGAGGTGATCTGCTTGTCGACCCAGCGGCTGAGCACATCGCGCAGCCTGGGCGCCGCCGCGCGCGCGGCGGACCAGCTCGCCGCGAGCGCCGGGACGGGTGGCTCCTCGGCGAGGGCCTCGTCCACGGCCCTGAGCACCGCGCCGATGGCGATGAGCTGCCCGAAGCCCGCGAGGCCCTGGGCCTCGCCGCTCTGGATCTTCGCGGCGCTCTCCTCGAGCATCACCGCCGAGCCCTGGAGCAGCACCAGGGTCGCGTAGCCGCGCTCGACATCGCTCAGCGCCGCGGCGTCAGGGGTGGGCGCCGCGGTCGAGGCGGGGGTCGCCGTAGACGACGGGGGGGCGGTGGGCGAGGGCGGGGCGGCAGGCGATGGGGCGGAGGGTGGCGCCGTGTACGCAGTGCCCGCCGACGAGGCGCCACAGGCGGCGAGCAGGACCCCAAGGAGGGCTAGGATCAGCGACAGGGACCATGCGCGAGCCATATTATGCTCCTCTCGGCAGAGAATCTCCAAAGTGCAAAATAATCTTTGATAATTTCTCGAGCAGACGACGCGTTGTCACCTGCGCCACCGCGGGCGCACCTTCGCCTGGCCCCCCTTCACCACCGGCTGGCCCTATGGTGCTATAGAAGGCGCTGGGGCGACAGGCTCTATGCTGTCGCCCCAGTGGAGCGTCGGGCGGCGGGGCTAGCGGCGCTCGAACTTGATGATCACCGAGCCCCGGCTGGCCGGCGTCCCCTTCAGGCTGAGCCGATCCTGCCGCCCCTCCAGCGGCGAGGGCGGCTCGTCGCGCTCGTCGCCGCTGATGTTCAGGAAGAAGGCGGCGCGATCGGCCAGCGTCAGCGTCACCGTGTCGTCGCCGTAGCCACCCGTGAGCTTGCCGTCGAAGCGAGGCAGCCCCCCAGGCGCGCGCCAGCCGCTGCGCAGGGTGATGCTGAGCGTATCGTCGCCAGGGCCGCCGTGGGCGCCGTCGACCCCGTCGCCGTCGGCGAGGCGGTCCTCGCCCGCCCCCCCGACGAGCCGGTCATAGTCACCCTGCCCGCCGTCGAGCGTGTCGTCGCCAGCGCCGCCATCCAGCTGGTCGTCCCCCGCCTCGCCCCAGAGCCGGTCGGCGCCGGCCTGGCCGTGCAGCGTATCGTCGCCGTTGCCGCCCCGGAGCTGGTCGTCCCCGGCGCCGCCGTCCAGCAGATCGCCGCCGTCGCCACCCCAGAGCCGG
>JAAXUL010000770.1 GCA_013336035.1 Chloroflexales bacterium | reverse complement strand
GACTCGGGCGGGGTGGCCAGGTAGAAGACCCGGTCGCCCCCGGTGCCGCGCTGCTCGTCGATGGCCGCCAGCCGCTCGCCCAGGCTCCGGTAGCCCGCGTCATCGTCGAAGCTCGCGCGGTGGTAGAAGACGCCCTCGGCGAAGCTGGCCCACAGGTCGCCCTCGGCGGGGCCACTGCGCGAGTTCTCGTTGACCCCGTCGAGCAGCACCTGGCGGAAGCGGGCGTCGTCCCACTCGCGGCGGGCGAAGCCGACCACCGAGAAGCCGCCCGGCAGCGTGCGCTCGCGGGCCAGGTTGTAGAGCGCCGGCACCAGCTTGCGGCTGGTCAGGTCGCCCGTCGCCCCGAAGATCACCATCGTGCAGGGCTCGGGCGTGCGGCCGAGGCGCAGGCCCGAGCGCAGCGGGTTCTCGGGAAGGCTGAGGGATGAAGGCTGAAGGCTGAAGCTCTCACTGCTCATCGCTGCTCCTTGCTGCAGCTTACAGCTACACTAACGGCTGCTGCAATCAGGCAGGCTCGAGACAAGCATCGACCACGGTTCATCCTTCATCCCTCATCCTTCAGCCTTTTTTACGGCGTGGCCGCCGAACTGATTGCGCAGCGCCGCCAGCACCTTCGCGCTGAAGCTGTCGTCCTGGCGCGAGCGGAAGCGGGTCAGCAGCGAGAGCGTGATCACTGGCGCGGGCACGTCCAGGTCGATGGCCTCCTGCACCGTCCAGCGACCCTCGCCGCTGTCCTCGACGTAGCCGCGGATCTCGCTCAGGTCGGCGTCATCCTCGAAGGCCCGCTCGGCCAGCTCGAGCAGCCACGAGCGCACCACGCTGCCCTGGTTCCAGAGGTGGCTGATCTTCTGCAGGTCGAGGTCGTAGCGCGACTTCTCCAGGATCTCGAAGCCCTCGGCGTAGGCCTGCATCATGCCGTACTCGATGCCGTTGTGGATCATCTTGACGAAGTGGCCCGCGCCGACCGGGCCGCAGTGCAGGTAGCCGTCCGGCGGGGCCAGGGTCTTGAGCAGCGGCTCGATCTGGGCGAAGGTGTCGGCGTCGCCCCCGACCATGGTGCAGTAGCCGACCTTCAGGCCCCAGATACCGCCCGAGACCCCGGCATCCATAAACCTGAGGCCGCGGGCGGCCAGCTGCTCGCCGTGGGCGATGCTGACCTGGTAGTTGTTGTTGGCGCCGTCGACCACGATGTCGCCCTGGCTGAGCTGGGGGACGACCAGGTCGATGTGCTCGTCGGTGGCCTTGCCGGCGGGGAGCATGAGCCAGACCACGCGGGGCGGCCGCAGGGCCGCGACCAGCTCCTCGATCGTCTGCGCGGCCACGGCGCCGTGCTCGGCCGCCAGCTCTTGCGCCTTCTCGAAGGTGCGGTTGTAGACCACGACGCGGTGCCCGCCTTGCAGCAGGCGGATCGCCATATTCGCGCCCATTCGCCCGAGGCCGATCAAGCCGAGTTCCATGAGGGTCTCCTGGTTAGCTCTTGCGCTGCGGAGGCATTATACTTCAGCGCAGCGTCAGATCCAGGCTATCTGCGCCACAGGTTGCTCTGGTAAAATGGTGCGAACAAGCATTCGTGTGAGGAGCACCGCCCGTGTCCACTGAGCGCAGTCGCCCCCCGCGTCGCCCCGCACCTCCGGGCGGCGAGCCCTACACCGACGAGACGCGGGCGCTGCCGCGGCAGCGCCCCGCCGCCTCCGGGCGCCCCGCCGTCTCGCGGCGGCCTCGCCGCAGCCTGTGGGCGCGGGTGCGCCTGGCCCTGCTGGCGGCTGTGGCCGTCGCCCTGGTGGCCCTGGGGCTGCTCTACTGGCAGGTGCACAGCCTCGCGCAGGCAGTCACCGTGGCCGAGGTGCGCAACAATCCGCCCATCGCCTCGCCCCTGATCGGTGCCAATGTGCTGATCATCGGCACCGACGAGCGCTCAGGCCACCCCGAGGAGGGCGTGCGCGGCGATACGCTGATCCTGGCCCGCCTCGACGCCGCCGGCCGCTGGGCCTCGCTGCTCTCTATCCCCCGCGACAGCCAGGTCGCCATCCCCCGCGTCGGCCTCGACCAGACCAAGATCAATGTCGCCTACGGCCAGGGCTACGCGAATGCCCAGGAGCTCTACGGCCCCGGCGCTACCCCCCAGCAGGGCGGCATGGCCCTCGCCGCCCAGACCGTCGAGGAGTTCCTGGGCCTGCGCGACCGCGGCATGAAGGTGGACTTCGTCGCCACGGTCAACTTCGCCGGCTTCGCCGGCCTGATCGACGCCCTCGGCGGCGTCACCATCGACGTGCCCGCCTACATCCTCGACGAGGAGTACCCGACCGAGGACTTCGGCGTGATGCGCGTCGAGTTCCAGCCCGGCCCGCAGCGTATGGACGGCGCGACGGCCCTGATCTACGCCCGCACGCGCCACCAGGACAGCGACTTTGGCCGCGCCGAGCGCCAGCAGCAGGTGGTGCGGGCGATCATGCAGGAGTTTCGGGCGAAGGGGCCGGTCGGCCAGACCCTGCTTCTGCCCGGCCTGCTGCGCGCCGTGGCGGGCGAGGGCGGCGGCACACAGCCCGTGCTCACCACGATGCCCATCGACCGGCTCGACGTGCTGCTTGGCCTGCTCGGCCTGGCCGGCGGCCTCGACCCCGACGCCCTGGGCCAGTTCCGCCTCGGCGCCGAGCAGCTCGCCTACGAGGATGGCTCGAACCTGATCTTCGACCCGGCGGCGACCCAGGCTCTGCTCGACCAGTGGCAGCGCCCGCCAAGCGAGGCCCGCGAGCACGCCACGGTGCAGGTCTTTAATGGCACCGAGGTGCCCGGCCTGGCCCGCCAGGTCAGCCTCGATATCGAGCGGTCGGGCTTCCGCATCCTCCCCCCCGGCAACGGGCCCGCCGCCGACCGCACCCGGGTCTACGATGTGGGCGGCGCCCCGGCCACCAGCCGACGCCTGGCCCGCACTCTCGGCGCCGAGCTGGTCAGCGGCCCGCCCCCCGGCGACGTGCTCAGCGAGGCGACCATCGTGGTCGTCATTGGGCCGGATGCGAAGCCCTGAGTGTAGCGTCCTGGAAAACCGTGACAAAGCGACCCACTAGTCTCAGGGCGCTGGTGGCAGGCCGCGGGTGAATCGACGATTATCACGGCGCCGACCTCTGCCGCTCACGCTCGCTGATCACGCTGACGATCACCCATGCGACGAGCGCGAAGATCGTCGGCATCGAGGCGGCAAGCATAAAGAGCAGCGGGACGATCGCCTCGGGTTGCTCCGCGGTGGCATTCACGAAGTCAATCGATACCGAGCTCATCCACCGCAGCGTGTCGGCGGCGAGCAGGCAGGCGATAGCGAGCGGATGGCCCTCGCGCAGCATCGCGCGATGGGCCCACAGGAGCGCCACGGTCAGGCTTACGGCGGGGATCATCGCGATCAGCGTATAGATGGCCCAGGACACCGTATGGTAGGTGCGCGGATCAAACAGAAATATCAGGATCAGCCACAGCGGCGTCGCCGCGAGCGGCTTGAGCGTCATCCAGCCCGCGAAGGCGACAGTGGCCGAGCGTATGTCGGTGCGGAGCACACGCAGGCCGATCACCAGCGGGATCGTCAGCAGCGGGACGCAGCAGAGCATGTACATCAGCAGCGAGCCAATCATGTGACGCGCCTCCTCTGCCACAACCTTCGCCGTCAGCCCCTTACTCGCCGTATATAGACTTCTATCGCGCGGCTTCGGCTTCAGCATAAGCATCCTATATCAGCGCGCCCATATCAAGCTGTTCTGAGTTGTCTTAGGGCCACGTTAGCGTCCGGTTGCTGCGCCAGGCCCTCACCCCCCCGTCTCCCTCTATCGTGGCCTGCGGCCACAGGCGAGGGGCGATAGCGCTGTGCGTCGGCGCGGGATGGCATCGTGGGGGCGCGGGATGGCATCGTGGGGGCGCGGGATGGCATCGTGGGGGCGCGGGATGGCATCGTGGGGGGCGGGATGCCAAAAGTATGACTCGATACGAGCACTGGGGAACTGTTAGATATATGCTCCTATAGACCTGCGTACGTGTAGCCTATAGTCTATGCGAGGTGCGGCGCGGGGGCGGCGAGCATAGCTTGCACTAGGCCTGGCGACGGACAAGCGCCCTGCGGTGCCGCGCCACCCCAGAACACACGCGACCCCCGGCAACGCTGCCGGGGGTGCGCCTTTGTGCGGTCTCGCTTAGCCAGCTTCGCCGGTTTAGCCGGTCGCATCGGGCCGCCTGTCGGTGCCGCAGACACTGGTCTGCCGCGCCCAGGGGGCATGACCGCAGGGGAAAGTGGGGTGGCAGAGCCAGCGCCTTTGGGGTCCAGGGGCGGAGCCCCGGCGCGGGTGGGTGTCGGGAG
>JAAXUL010001561.1 GCA_013336035.1 Chloroflexales bacterium | reverse complement strand
GTAAGCGACGAGCCACCAGGAGCAGACAAGCCGAAACGCCGCCCCGGTCGCCCTCGACGTGTGACGCCCGCGCCCGTCCCGTCTGCCGCCAGTGGCTCGGCGACCGGCGGCATGAAGCCAGCGACGAGCCGAAACAATGCCACGCCGGCTCCGGTGGCAGCGCCTCCCGCGAGCAAGGCCGCGCCGACGATCAGCGAAGTCGATCCCGCCCTGGACCAGCTCCTCCGACTCTGGTCATCGCTGCATCCGCATGCGCGCCGAGCGGTGGTGCTCTATGCCGGTGATCTGTTGGTAGAAACCACCATCAGACGGGTCCAGGTGATCTGATCGACAGCTCCGAGCTGGGGGCGCAGCCAATGCTGCGCCCCCACTACCATGGCCGTGCGATCTCTTACCGCGATCCTACACGCCCGGGGCCGGCGGGCCTGGCCGCGGCGAGGCCAGGGCGCGCAGGAGGTCCTCGGGCGGGCCGCCGACATTGACCG
>JAAXUL010001560.1 GCA_013336035.1 Chloroflexales bacterium | reverse complement strand
GACATTGACCGCGGCGCCCTGATCGCTGCCTGTCGCCCCGGCCAGGGGCCTGGGCTGCGCGCCCAGGAGCCGCAGGAGCTCGGCGGGCGGCCCGCCCACATTGACCGCCTCGGGGGCCGCGGCCCCCTCCTCGCGCGTGGCGCGCACGGCGCCATCCTCGATCTCGATAATGATTCGCATATGCTCCCTCGTCATCCCATTATCGCGTAGCGCATCTCGAAGTTCACCTCGCCGCTGCTGAGGTTGCGCACGTCAAGCCAGTAGGTCAGATGATCGGCCGAGGTGCGCTCGACCTGCACCTTCAGCTCGATCTGCGGCGCCCCCGCGCCGGTGGTGGTGAGCGGCACAGCGTACCAGATGACGTGCCAGGCCTGGGGCCATTGGGGCGCGAACCAGCGCCGCGTGACGTTCGCCGCGACGGTTCCCGTGAAGTGTGTGCCGACCTGCATAGAGGGGCCTCCTTCGATATTTTAGTCGTGCCGCCTGGCTCACCAGCCCAGCACGGCGTAGCGCGCCTCGAACTCCACCGTCCCACTGCTGAGGTTGGCGATATCGAGCCAGTAGGTCACGAAGCTGTCGCTGCTGCGCTCGGTGCGCACGCTAAGCTGGAGCTGGGGCGCGCCGGGCGGGCTGGATACGGTTGTGGGCGCTATGGTCCAGACAACGTGCCAGTGGGCCGGCCACTGGGGCGCGAAGTAGCGGCGGGTCTGTCCGCCGGTGACGCTGCCGGTGAAGTGGGTGCGCACCCACATATTGGTCTCGAGGGCGGCCGGGATCAGCTGGCGCAGGTCGGGGCGGTTGCCGATACGCTGGGTGGCGGGGCGCTCGGGGTGGTCCTGCTGCGCCGAGCCAGTGGCGCGCAGCAGGGCGCGGGCGCGGGCCGGGCTGAGGGGCGTCCGCCGGCTGGCCCGACCGCTCACGGGCGACCAGGACCTCTCGCCCCTCGTGGATGCCGTGGGCGAGAGCTGCCTCGCGTTGGAGCCGTCGGGCGCGATCGCCCAGATCGCCGAGCCGCCCGAGACGTCCCGGTCGAAGACGATCTGCGTCCCGTCCGGAGAGAAGTCGGGGCGCAGCTCGAAGGACTCGTCGTCGGGGGTGAGGTTCCTGACGCCGGAGCCGTCGGCGTTCATGATCGCGAGCGAGTAGAAGCCGCTCATCGGGTTCGGGTTCGT
>JAAXUL010000769.1 GCA_013336035.1 Chloroflexales bacterium | reverse complement strand
CAATTGTTGGCGGACCCCATACTCCAGGGCGCACAGGATGCGGACTCCGATGGTCAGCAAGCGGATTAGCCCGGTCACATGGTCGTCACGACTCAGATACACCGGACTCAGCGACAAGGGGGCACCTTTCAGCCGTCCGATGGGGTGCTCGACCAAATACTGGTCGCGATAGGCCAGCACCACCTGGTCCAGCGTGAACTGGCCGACGGGACGGTTGGTCACGTACTGCTCGAGCAGCCCCGCCTTGCTCATCGTTGCGCTCATCGCACGCTCCAATTCGTCTCCGCCGTACCAGGGAATGCCAGCAAGAGGCGGGCCCTGGCCCGACGTCCTCGGCCTCTCTCGCACGGCTGGATTGTAGCGACAATAGCGGCGATACTCGATCCGCATTGGGCTGCGGGAGACGCCTAACGCTTGCTCTGCAACTGGACAGCGTTGGTATGCTGGTAGTGCCACCGCCCTGCCACCCACCGCCCGGCAGCGCGCCCCGGTGGTCGGTGGCCAGCCCTGGCCTTACGCCATTGCGTCAAGCCACGCGGGGAGCAGCCCGAGGTGGGCGAGCTCCACCAGGCCCGCGGGCAGCTCGTCCGCCGGCACATGCTCGTGGGCCCACGTCGCGGCGTAGGGGATGTGGACGGCCCGGCCGCCCACGGCGAGCACCGGCAGAATGTCGGAGCGCAGCGAGTTGCCGACCATCAGGAAGGCCTCGGGCGCGACGCCGTACTTCGCCAGGAGGCGGCCGTAGGTGGCCGGCGTCTTGTCACTGACGATCTCGACGTGGCGGAAGTGCGCGGCCAGCCCCGAGCGGGCGAGCTTGGCCTCCTGGTCGAACAGGTCGCCCTTGGTGAGCAGGAGCAAGGGGGCGCGCGCGGCCAGGGTGGGGATGCTCGCGGCCACGTGGTCGAGGAGCTCGACAGGGGCGGCGAGCATCGCCTTGCCCAGGTCGATGATCTGCTGGATGATCGGCGCCGGTACGGTTCTGTCGGTCACCTCGATCGCCGTCTCGATCATGGAGAGGACGAAGCCCTTGATGCCGTAGCCGTAGTGCTGGAGGTTACGCAGCTCGGTGGCGTAGAGCGCCTCGCCGGCCAGATCGCCGGCGATGAAGGGCTGGAGCAAGGTACGGAAGCTCGTCTGGGTCACGGTGAACAGGGTCTCGTTGTGCCAGAGGGTGTCGTCGGCATCGAGGCCAAGCAGAGTGATGGGCATCAGGCGCTCCAGGCTAGGCCTCAGATGGATCTGCGTGCGGCATGGGGGCGGCGTCGAGCGCGACCAGCAGGCGCCGGGTCGTGTCCGCGACCTCGGCCACGGCGGCCTCGAAGGCGGAGGTGTTGGCCCGGCTCGGCACGCGGTAGCCGCTTACCTTACGGACGAACTGGCGGGCGGCGGCGGCGATCTCCGCCTCGGTCACGTCGCGCTCCGGGCGGCGGAGCTGCATAATACTGCGGCACATCGTGGTATTCCCCTCGTGCGGGATCAGGCTGCCTTGTTGAGGTGCTTTCGTTGGCACAGGGCGTCAGGAAGCGCTGCCCGGCGTCCTACGTTCTACGCTCTTATACGGTAATGCGGTCGGATCGGTAGACATCGGGAGCTCCCCAGTCGTCGGCAGGGTGTCGGGTGAAGCGTGGAGGCGAACATTTATGGTATAAGACCAGCATACCCACGGCGTCAAGCGCACACGCGGTTCCGCCATCGCGGGAAGCGTATCGCAACATCTGCCGCACCCAGCGCACTGCGGGGGGGATACGGCGGGATAGAAAAGAGACCGAGCTCGCCCGCATTGGCGGGTGTGCTGGCTCTGGCAGCGCACCGCCAGGGAGGGCGGCCCCTCCCTGACGCAGCCTCTGCTGTGGCAGCGCCAGTATACGCTGGTACCAGGCGGAAATGTGTCACGTATCGTTGAGAAGAACATCCGCAGCCCGGAATAAGAACTGCTACACTCTTCGCAAGGTCGCCGCGTCCAGGCAGATGAGGACGGTGGTATGACTCACGCCCCGCACCATCATGATGATGAAGCTACCCCACCCGCGGACTCGCGCCGTGCCGTCGACATGCAGATGGTCCAGGCCCAGCTCGTCGGGATTCTGACCCTGACGCCGCACGCACTGATCGGGGCCGACCCACAGCAGCGGATCACCCTGGTCAACGCTCGGGCCGAGGCGCTCTTCGGCTACTCCCGCCAGGAGCTCCTCGGCCAACCGCTGGCCGTGCTGCTTCCCCAGCTGAGCGACGATGATGCCCTTGCGGGGAGGCCAGTGGTTGGGCCCCACATGACCACCGGTGTGCGCAGGGGTGGCGGGACCTTCGATGCCAGGGCGGAGATCGCCCGGGTCGAGGTAGCTGCTGGGATCGTCTACACCATCCAGGTCAGCGAGGCCCACCCGTCGGACGAGCCGCTCGCGGCCAGCACGCTGCTGGATGTGGTCCAGGATGCCGTGATTGTCACCGACCCCGCGCTGCGCATCATAGGCTGGAATCCGGCGGCCGAAGCGTTGTATGGCTGGTCAGCTGCGGAGGCGCTGGGTCAGTCAGCCTATGACCTGCTGCGAACGGACTATCTCGACAGCGAGCGGCCGCAGCTGCTCCAGGAGCTGCAGGACCGGGGCGTCTGGAAGGGCGAAGTGGTGCATCACCACCGCGATGGGCATCCTATCGTGATTATGGCCACGGTCACCTGGATGCGCGGTCCGACCGGCGAGCCCCTCGGTGCCCTGAGTGTCAATCATGATATCAGTGCGCTGAAGGAGATGGAGGCGCGGCTGCGCGCTGCGGCTACCCGCCTGAAGGTGCTGGCCGACGCATCCCGCGCGTTCACGGAGGCCGGGGCTGACCTTACGGTGGTGCTCGATCGAATCGTGCAGGCGACCACTGACATACTGGGCGATGGGTGCGCGATCAGCCTCGTCTCCGACGATGGTCGTTGGCTCGAGCGCGTGGCCGTCTATAGCGTCGATCCCCATCGCCTACGCCTCCTCCGCGAGGACAACGAACACCCGCAACCGCTCGACGCGCCCTTAGCCGGTCCGCGGATCGTCCGGACGGGCCAGCCAATCTTTCTCCCGGTCGTCGATCATGAGCGGTTTCTGGCTGCCGCGCGGCCAGAGTCGCGTGCCTTGTGGGATCAGCTCGCCTTCCACAGCATGCTTGGCGTGCCGATGCGCGTGCAAGGCCGGACGATGGGAATCGTGACATTGTTCCGCCATCGTCCAGAGCAGCAACCGTTTAGCGAGGACGACCTCAGCCTGGCACAGGATCTCGCCGACCGCGCCGCCCTGGCGATCAGCAATGCGCTTCTCTTCCAGCATGCACAAGCAGAGCTCATCGAGCGCGAGCGCGCTGAACAGGCGTTGCGCACGAGCGAAGCCAAGCTCCGCGCGGTCTTCAACTCGCTTGTGGAAGGCGTCGTCGTGCTCAATCCGCAGGGTGAGGTCGAGGAGGTAAACGATGCCGTCCAGCGCCTCCACGGCCAGACGCTGGAGGAGTTGGCGGACCCGGCGACGGACCCACACTGGCGGATCATCCGCGCCGATGGCTCGCCGTTCCCAGTCGATGAGCAGCCGCCGATCATGGCCCTGCGCACCGGCCAGGCCGTCCGCGACATCGAGATGGGGGTTCTAGGAGCTGATGGGCGCCTCCGCTGGCGGATCATGAACGCCCAGCCGGTCAGCGACACGGACGGCACGCTCCTCGGGGCCGTGGCCTCCTTCTTCGATATTACCGAGCGCAAGCGCGCTGAGCAGGAGCTCCGGCACTCCGCCGAGCGTCTCCAGATCCTGGCTGAGGCGTCACGCGCGTTTGCGGAGGCTGGAACCGATTACGATACCGTACTGGGCCGGGTCGCACGTACGCTCGTTCCGCTTATGGGCGAGGGATGTGTCATTGCGCTCATCTCTGATGATGGAGCGTGGCTGCAGGCTAGCCATGTGTATGATGTCGACCCTGAGCTTCAGGAGTTAACGCGCAGCCTTATTGGCGGCAGACATCGGATCGAAGAGTCGACGACGAACGCTCGTGTTTTCCAAACTGGGCAACCGCTGCTGGTTCCGCTCGTGGACCGGAACCAGCTCCGCGCTGCCGCGAAGCCAGAATATGCCGCTATGATCGAGCGACAGGGCTACCACAGCCTGATCGTCGCGCCAATGCGCGCATTAGGTCGGGTGATCAGTGTGGTGACGCTCTACCGCCGCCAGAGTGAGCGCCCCCCCTTCAACGCGGATGACCTGCGCCTGGCGCAGGACCTGGCCGACCGCGCTGCGACGGCCATCGCCAACGCGCGGCTCTACCAGCAGGCCCAGCACGATCTGGCCGAGCGCCAGCGGGCCGAGCAGGCTCTGGAGACCG
>JAAXUL010000768.1 GCA_013336035.1 Chloroflexales bacterium | reverse complement strand
CATACGGACTCCTCAGTTGCGATCGCAGGGCGTCAGCAGGCCCCAGCCGATCAGGATGGCTTCGGCGCGCGCGAGGGCGAGGGGCAAGGCCGCCGCGACGGCGGGGCTCAGCTCCAGGCCGAGGGACATGTCGGCGGGCTGCACACCGATCAGGTGGAGGTGGCGGGGCAGCCGCCCGCGCATGTTGGCCAACCCCAGCACCTCCTGAAAGGTGACCTGGTGCTGCGAGAGCTTGACCCCTGCGTAGAGCGGGATCTCGTCGCGGCGCAGCTCGACGAGCGACCCTGGGGCCTGCCGCGCGTCGGCGGCGTCAAGGATGAGCAAGTGCTCGCAGGTCTCGACCAGGTTCAGGAGGCCCAGGCCGATCGTGCCGCCGTCCACCAGCTCGACGCCCGCGCCGGGGCCGAGGCGCGTCTCCAATGCCCGCAGGGCGTGGATGCCCAGCCCTTCATCACGGTTCAGGATGTTGCCGATGCCGAGCACAACGCTTCGTTGCACGCTGACCTCGCGTGAGGAGGGTCAGGGGGAACCTGGTTCCCCTGGCCCCCGCTAGCCGATACAGACATTGAGCCCCACCGCGAGGTCGCCCAGGTCCTGCCCCGTCGCGTCGGTCAGGTGGATGGCGCAGGCCATGCAGGGGTCGAACGAATGAATGGTGCGCAGGATCTCGAGCGGCCACTCGGGCTTGGCCATTGGCGTACCGATCAGCGCGGCCTCGTAGGCGCCGAGCTGGCCCGCAGCGTCCCGGGGTGTGGCGTTCCAGGTCGTTGGGACCACCATCTGGTAGTTGGCGATCGCCCCGTTCTCGATCACGACCCAGTGGCCCAGCGCGCCGCGCGGCGCCTCCATAAAGCCGAAGCCCCGTGCCTGCCGCGGCCAGGTCAGGGGCTCCCACTTCTCACCGTTGAAGGTGGCGGTGTCGCCGGCCTTGATGCGCTCGATCAGCCCGTCGTAGGTGGTGCGCAGGGCGTCGCTGAAGACCTTGGTCTCGATCGCGCGGGCCGCCGTGCGCCCCAGGGTCGAGAGCAGGGCCGTGGCGGGCGCGTCGAGCGTCTTGAGCGTCAGGTCCACCAGCTCCTTCGTCTGGGCGTGCCCGGTGGCGTACATGGCCAGCACGCGGGCCAGGGGGCCGACCTCCATCGCCTGGCCGTTCCAGCGCGGCGCCTTCAGCCAGGAGTACTTGCCCGCCACGTCGAGCTGCTCGAAGGGCGGCTGGGGTCCCGTGTAGTGGAAGCTCGTCTCGCCCTGCCAGGGGTGCAGGCCCACCGCGTCGCCGCCCTGGTACTGGTACCACGAGTGGGTGACGAACTCCTGCAGCATGGCCGGGTCGTTCGGGTCGGGCTCGATCAGGTTGTTCAGGTCGCCATTGAGGATGGCCACCCGCGGCACCAGCATGCCCTTCAGGTCCCTGATGTCGCCCGAGGGGAACTCGCCCCAGGTGAGGAAGTTGCCCAGCCCGCGCCCGATGCCGGCGTACTCCTTGTAGAAGGGCGCGATCGCCAGCACGTCGGGCAGGTAGACCTGGTCGACGAAGGCCTGGATCTCTTTGATCGAGTCGTCGATGATCGCCAGGCGCTCGGCGTTCAGGGCGGTGTCGCTGTTGAGGTCGATCGGCATGGGCACGCCGCCCACGACGAAGTTCGGGTGGGGGTTCTTGCCGCCGAAGATGGTGTGAATCTTGGTCGCCTGGGCCTGCCAGTCCAGCGCCTCGAGGTAGTGGGCCACCGCCAGCAGGTTGACCTCGGGCGGTAGCGTGTAGGCCGGGTGCCCCCAGTAGGCGTTGGCGAAGATCGAGAGCTGGCCGCTGTCCACCACCGCCTGGACCTTGCGCTGCACGTCAGCGAAGTAGGCCGGCGAGCTGTTGGGCCAGGGCGAGATCGTCTGCTGGAGCGTGGAGGTGGCCGCGGGGTCAGCCTTCAGCGCGTTGACCACGTCCACCCAGTCCAGGGCGTGCAGGTGGTAGAAGTGCATCACGTGGTCGTGCACGTACTGCTGGGCGATCATCAGGTTGCGGATGAGGTTGGCCGCCGGCGGGATGACGATGCCCAGGGCGTCCTCGACCGAGCGGATCGAGGCGAAGGCGTGCACGGTGGTGCAGACCCCGCAGACCCGCTGGGCGAAGATCCAGGCCTCGCGTGGGTCGCGCCCGGTGAGGATGGTCTCGATGCCGCGCACCATCGTGCCCGACGAGTAGGCATCCGTGACCACGCCGTCCTCGCCGAGCTCCACCTCAATGCGCAGGTGGCCCTCGATGCGCGTGATCGGGTCGATTACGAGTCGCTTTGCCATGGGGTCACTCTTCCTCACTCAGGGCCTCGGCGACCATGTGCGCGAGTCCGACGGCCTTTATCGGCGAGCCGAAGTGCTGCAGGCTCTCGGTGAACTGGAGCCGGCAGTTCGCGCAGGTCATAGCCACCCGGGTCGCGCCGACCTCCTCCATCTGGCGGATCTTCAGCTCGAAGACCTTGTGGCGCAGCGCGTCGGCCTCCTTGATCGCGATCACGCCGCCGCCTCCGCCGCAGCACATGCTTGCCTCGCGGTTGAGCGCCAGCTCTTTGAAGGCCGTGGGCGCCAGCACCTTCAGGATATCGCGGGGCTCCTGGATGTGGCCGCCGCGGCGCTGGATCTTGCAGGCGTCGTGGAAGGTGAGCGTGCCGCCCTCATCGAAGGCTCCCGCCCGGAGCTTGATCCGCCCGGACCTCATCAGCTCGTCGATCACGGCGACGATGTGGGTCACCGCGCAGGGCACCTCGGCCATGTTGTGGGCCGTCCAGCGCAGCAGGTCGTAGGCGTGGCCGCACTCGGTGACCACCAGGCGCTTGACGCCCAGCGCGCGCGCCGCGTCGAAGAGACGGCCCATGAACAGCTTCACCCGGTCGGGGTTGCCCTCGAAGACGCCGAAGTTGACCACCTCGCGCCCGGGGCTGCTGATGGTCCACTTCTCGCCGGCGGCGTTCAGGATCTTGGCGATGGCGACGATGTTCTCGGGGAACTTCATCAGCTCGATGCTGGTGAAGGCGACCAGGGTCTCGGCGCCTTTGACGTCGATGGGGATCTCAACCTCCCACTCGTCGGCGATCCACTCGATGCGGTCGGCCCAGGCGTCGTCGGTCACGCCCAGGGGGCTGCCGAGCTCCTCCTGCTTGCGCACAGCGACGAGCAGGTCGGCGGGCACGACCCCGGCCTCGGCCATGGCCTCGCGCACATCGTGGATGAGCGGGCCGAGCTGGATGCCCATCGGGCAGACCATGGCGCACTTGTTGCAGAGCGTGCAGGCCTCGTAGACGATCGTGCTCCAGTGTTCGATGTCGGCGTCGCTGATGCGCTTCTCGACGCCGAGGGCCAGCTTGAGCTTGCCGCCCACGGTGAAGCGCTGCTCGTAGGCGCGGCGCAGCAGCTCGACCTTCCAGACCGGCGCGAACTCGGGGTTGCCGGTGGCCTCGTAGAAGTGGCAGGCCTGGGCGCAGATCCCGCAGCGCGTGCAGGCCTCCAGCTGGCTGGCGACCCAGGCGCCGGTGGTGTGGACAAAGCTGTGGACGGCGGCGCGGGCCAGGGAGTTGGGCAGCGCCGCGGGGGCAGTGACTTCAGCGGTGCTCATATGCACCTCCCTACGGCGACACCGCGCGCTTCCCGGCCTGGGCGCCGTGGAAGGTGCGCGAGAAGAAGTAGAACATGAAGTGGCTGATCCGGCTGAAGGGGATCCAGGCCAGCATGATGTTCACCGACATCATATGGCCGATGTAGAGGCCCTCGTACGGCAGCGGGAAGATGCCGAGCAGGCGGTGGTGGGTCAGCCCGTAGCCGGTGACCATGGGCAGGAAGACGACCAGCAGGTTCAGCCACTCGGCGGGGCCGGAGAGCAGCTTGAGCACCGGGTTGACCAGCCGGTTGACGAAGAGGGCGATCATGGCCACAATCGTCGCTGCCGCGAGCCAGTCCACGATCGGCAGGGGCAGGGTGGGCCAGCCGACGCCCAGCAGGCTCTTCCAGACCAGCATATGCGCGGTGCCGAGGAAGATCACGACGAACAGCCCGAGGTGGAACATCCCGCCGGCCATATAGGTCGTCGGGTTGCGGCTGAAGGTGTGTTTCACCCAGGGCACGAACGGCAGGATGCCGAATGCTTTCGCGTAGGAGACCGCAACGCCGCTCAGCTTGCTGCCCTTACTGGGCACGCGGTCGCGCTTCCAGCCCAGCAGCACGACGCTGACGAGGCGGTAGGCCATGCCGGCGATGAAGACGAGCAGCGCGGCGTAGAACAGGGGGCCGCGGGCGAAGGCGAGCATACCGGTGGCGCCCATGGTCAGCTCCTTTCCTCGTCGGCGCGCCGCTTCTGGGCGCGGTTCG
>JAAXUL010001559.1 GCA_013336035.1 Chloroflexales bacterium | reverse complement strand
GCCCCAGGCCGAGCGGGCCGCCCGCGCCGCCCATCGAGCGCATGGTGCGCGCGTTGAGCCAGAGGAAGCCGCCGATCAGCAGCAGGGTCGGCCCGAAGGCCAGCAGCAGGTTCCAGAGCGGCGAGCGCGCCTCCTCCAGCGGCTCGGCGGTGATCACTACGTCGTTCGTCTCGAGCAGGTTGATCAGCTCGGGGTCGGGGATCAGCGAGGGCTTGAACGACGCGAACTTGTCGTAGACGCGCGTGTCCGCGGGCGGCTCGGCGGGCGCCGGGGCGAGCGTGACGATGCCGTCTTCGCCCTCGGTGGCGACCACGGGGCTGCGAAAGTCGCCCTGGATATCCTCGCCGCGGCTGGTGATCGCCGTCACGTTCCCGGCCGCCACCTGCTCTTTGAAGACGGTGTAGGGGATCGTTACCAGGACCGGCTCGCTTGGGAAGAGCCAGTTGATCAGGAAGTAGTTCAGCAGCAGCAGCGCGAGAAAGGTTAGCCAGAAGCTGCCGCGCTTGAATGGTTGCCACATCGGGGCCTGACCGGGCCCGCCCTGGCGCGGGGCCCCAGCTGCTGCGCCCCCCCCTTGGGGAGTTGTCATCGGTAGATCTCCTTGCTGCTTTATCTTTATCTTAATCTCTACTATATCAAGGATTGTACTTGTGCATTGTTAGCATTATAATGACTTTACCCTGGGCCTCGCACACAACACCAGGCCGTTTCACGGACCATATCCAGAATCCCGTGCCCCTACGCAAACTCTGTAGCGTGACTGCATCTTGTACAAGGAGGTACCGATGAGGCGAGTTGGTCTTGCTATGTTGGCTCTGCTCGTCGCGCTGATCGGCGCTAGCGCTCTGCCTGCGCGAGCCCAGGAAGACTCGTTCTTGCAGGCGATCATGCCCCTTAGCTCTGTGCGCTACAACTTCATCTACACCTACAATGGGGCGCCCCTGGTAGTCTGCCAGGCTGAATTCGCCTCCGCGAACCGCAGCCACCAGACTTGTAATGAGCTGGTCACCCTGGCCGATCTCGACCTTGTCGCCGGCCGCGTGTTCGAGGTGGTCTACTATGACGGCACTCGCTACCAGCGTGCCAATGAGTCGACCACCTGGGAGTCGTCGCCCACCGACTTTGACCCCCAGGCGACCCTCAATGATGTTCTGTTCAGCTACTACCTCTACCCGAGCGATCTCACTGCCACCAAGATGGGCGAGGTGAAGATCAGCGACACGCCGACCACCCACTACCAGCTCTGGTCGCATGACAGTGTGCGGAACGAGTCCAACGGCGGCCAGTTTGTCTACGACATCTTTGTCTCGGGCCCGGGCTACGTGCTCCAGGACCAGGAGAACGTGCGCGGCGAGTCTTTCGAGTTCGTCAAGATCTGGACCTACTCCGACTTCAATAGCCCGATCGTGGTCTCACCGCCCCCGGACAGCATGGTGCAGAAGGCAGCGTCGGCAAAGGGTCTGGGCTTTGCGGCTACTGCCCTCAAGCGGTAAGGCCTGACGCGCTGGCTCAGGGTGCCAGGAGCTATGACGAATGCCCACCAGCTGCTGGTGGGCATTCGTGCGCTTGCGGTTCGCTACCCTGACCGGCGATCACTGACGGCGGTCGGCGGTCGCCAAATGGGCACGGGCTTCTGACCGCACAGCTAGTACTCCGTCCGGGCTACTCTGCCGGGTTGCGAAACGTCTTTTTCGGGGAG
>JAAXUL010000145.1 GCA_013336035.1 Chloroflexales bacterium | reverse complement strand
CGGCCAGGGCAGCGAGGCTGTACGAGCGGCACCGCAGCAGCCGCCGCGCCAGGGGCAGCGTGTCGAGGCTGGGGCTGGCCAGGGGCGGCCGACCGAGGGCGCCTAGCTCGGCGGCGAGGAAGGCCAGGTCGAAGGCGACGTTGTGGCCCACCAGAACCGCCCCGGCGGCCAGCGCCTCTGTGGCGGGGGCCACGGCGGCGAAGAGCGGCGCCGCGGCCAGCTCTTCGTCGCGCAGGCCGTTTACCGCCGCGGCCCGTGGGTCGAGCAGGCGACCCGGTGCCAGCAGGCAGTCGAGCCGCCCCTCCTCAGACCCGGCCCGCTCGCGCAGCAGCGCCACCTCGCAGACCCTGTGCCCACTCGCTAGATCCAGGCCTGTTGTCTCAAGGTCGAGAAAGAGCAGCGGCAGATCCTCGAGCCGAGTATCGAGTGGTGGCATCAAGGCGCCACGGGCACAGCGGCCGCCACATTCTCGGGGATGCCGAGCAGGCCGACGGGCACCCAGCCCGTGATCTCGCGCATGTTCGTCACCTGGTACCAGTCGCCGGCAGCCGTGCGCTTCAGCAGCTGCACCACCTCGTCCTTGTTGACCCGGTCAACCTCGGTGCTGGTAGTGTTGGCCTGCTCGTAGACCGGGCCGTTGACGAAGACCGTGACCACATTGGCGACGGGCACCTGGGTGCCGGCGGGGACGCTCAGCAGGCTCGCCGAGACCCAGCCCAGATCGTCGCGGACCGTGCGGACGCGGTACCACTCGCCGTTGGGGGTGCGCTCGATCAGCTGCACCTGCTCGCCGGCGTTAATGCCGCCGATCACATTGTTGGCCGAGCGGATAGGCATGCGGCGCACATTGCCGCCGTTGGCGACGCTTGCGGGCGGGCCCTTGGGCAGATCGGGCGTGGCGGTGGGCTTGGGCGTGGGCGTGGCCTCGGGGCCTGCCGTGGGCGCGGCGGTGGCGGTGGGCTCGCTCGTCCGCGTGGGCGGCACAGCGGCGGCGGCGCGGCCGAAGAAGCTATCGGCAATCCCGCTGATCTCCGGGATCACCAGGTCGGCTGTGCCGCTCGTGATGCCATCGGGCGCGCGCACGATCACAGTGTAGCTGTGGCCCTCGCTGGGCTGAGGGGAGCCCTCGGCCCGCTGGGCCTGGAACTCGGCCCGGTTGCCGCGCACCGTGCCGCGGGCCTGCTCGGGGTTGAGCCAGGCGAAGGGCTGATCGTCCTCGAGCAGCTCGGCCGTGACCACGGCGCCGTCCTCGAGACCGGTGGTCGCGACGCTGAGGCCGATGGTCAGGGGATCGGCGCGGATCACCGTCGCGTCCTCGACGCGAACCGTTATGGGCACCAGGGTCGGCGGGAGGGGCTGTTGCTCGCCTGAGGGCAGCAGGGTCAGCACCAGGGCCACCAGGCCAAGGATGGCCAGCAGCGGCACCAGCACGGCCAGGATCTTTCCGGCCAGCGAGAGCCGGGCGAAGCGCTCGCGCCAGCCGCGCGGCTCGTCGTCAAGGGGCAGCGAGGTGTAGTCGACCGGCGCGTCGAGGTTCGGGCCCAGGCCCTCGCCTGACGGTGTCTGGCGGTTGCGTAGTCGTCGCGCCAGGAAGACGACGGCCACCAGGGCGATAATTGCCGCGATAATCAGGCCGATCACGATCGGCGGCTGCAATCCGCTGAGCAGGTCTTGCATGCGTGTTCTTCGTTCTGTTGTCAGGTCACCCGCGTTCGGACAGCGTCTGACCCTATCATATGACAATGGGGCCCGTTTCGCAAGGTGGTGCCGCGCCCGCGCTATGGCAAGTGTAACCGATTTAACCTCGGTCGAAAGCCCCTGCTCGCCCTGGGGCCGTATGGTATAATCCGGCTAACCGCGTCGCCCGGCGATCGTAGGGGCTGTCATGCAAGCACGCTCGGACAATCAGCGTCTCCTTACCCCCGCCTGGCACTGGTGCGGCCTCCTCCTCCACGCCCGTGGGTTTATGGCGGCTTGCCGCCACATCTCCTGATCTCAGACGTGCGCTCGCCCTGGACCGGCTCCTTTTGCATTATGCAGCCCGCATTGTGCATGTGTGGAGGTACTACATTATGCCTAAACATATCCTCGTGGCCGTCGCCTGGCCCTATGCCAACGGTCCGCGCCATATTGGGCACGTCGCCGGCTTCGGTGTGCCCTCCGATATCTTCGCCCGCTATCATCGCCTCAAGGGCAGCTATGTGCTGATGGTCTCGGGCACCGACGAGCACGGCACGCCCATCACCATCGCCGCCGACAAAGAGGGGCTCACCCCCCGCGTGGTCGCCGACCGCTATAACAGGATTATCGGCGACGACCTCTATAACCTGGGCCTGAGCTACGACACCTTTACGCGCACCACCACCCTCAACCACTACCATGTGACCCAGGATATCTTCAAGACGCTCTTCGAGAAGGGCTATATCATCAGGCAGGAGGCCCTGGGAGCCTTCTCGGCCAGCACCGGGCGCACCCTGCCCGACCGCTATATCGAGGGCACCTGCCCTATCTGCGGCTACGGCGAGGCCCGCGGCGACCAATGCGACAACTGCGGCAATCAGCTCGACCCGGTTGATCTGATCAGCCCCCGCTCGAAGATCGACGGCCAGCCCCCGGTCTTCAAGTCCACCGAGCACTTCTTCCTCGACCTGCCGGTCTTCGCCGATCGGCTGCAGAAGTGGATCGCGAAGCAGGATCACTGGCGCCCCAATGTGCGCAGCTTCTCGCTCAACTTTATCAAGGAGCTGAAGCCGCGGGCGATCACCCGCGACCTCGAGTGGGGCGTGCCCATCCCCCTGCCCGAGTACGAGGGCCGCGACGATAAGCGGATCTACGTCTGGTTCGACGCCGTGATCGGCTACCTCTCGGCCAGCATCGAGTGGGCCCATAACCGCGGCACGCCCGACGCCTGGCGCGACTGGTGGCAGAACCGGCAGTCCCGCCACTTCTACTTCATGGGCAAGGACAATATCGTCTTCCACACAGTGATCTGGCCCGCTCAGCTGATGGGCTACTTCAGCGACGGCCACTACGCCGGCTCGGCGCGGGGCGGCTTCGCCGAGGTGCCGCTCCAGCTGCCCTACAATGTGGTCAGCAGCGAGTTCCTGACCATGGAGGGCAAGAAGTTTAGCAGCAGCCGCGGCATCGTGATCTATGTCAACGACTTTCTCAGCCGCTACGACCCCGACGCGCTGCGCTACTACCTGACGATCGCCGGCCCCGAGAACCAGGACACCGACTTCACATGGGCCGAGTTCGTCCGCCGCAACAATGACGAGCTGGTCGCCACATGGGGCAACCTGGTCAACCGGACGCTCACAAACGTCTACAAGAACTTCGGCGCCGTCCCGCAGCCAGGCGCCCTGAGCGAGGCCGACACGGCCCTCATCGCCGAGGTCGAGGGCGGCTTCGGCCCGCTCGGCGATCTGCTCGAGGGCGCCCGCTTCAAGGCCGCCCTTACCGAGACGATGCGCCTGGCCTCTATCGTTAACAGCTACCTGAGCGAGCAGGAGCCCTGGAAGGTGATCAAGGTCGACCGCGAGCGCGCCGCGACCATCTGGTATGTCGCCCTCCGCTGCGTCGATAGCCTCAAGATCTTCTTCACCCCGTTCCTGCCCTTTAGCAGCCAGCGGCTCCACGAGTACCTGGGCTATGACGGCTATATCGCCGGGCCGCTCACCTTCAAAGAGTACACCGAGGCCGACGGCAACACCCACCGCGTGCTCACCGGCGACTATGAGTCGTGGATCGGTCGCTGGGAGCCGCCGGCGCTGCCGGTGGGCCAGGCCCTGCGCGAGCCGAAGACGCTCTTCAAGAAGCTCGATGAGCAGGTCGTCGAGGAGGAGCTGGCCCGTATGGGCGGGGGCGCGTAGCGTGTAGCGCATAGCGAAGAGCGCAGCCGAGTGACGTTGGCCCTCCGGCTGCGCTCGTTGGCGAACCAGGTGTGCGAGTTTGTGAGGATACCAGGAATTTGGTCTGGTGAACATGAGGATGTGCAACAGGTGGTTGTTTTTTGTTCTCTTTGTCGCAACCTCTGGTGGGAGTTTGTTGGCCTCTGGCAACCTATTTTTAACCGGCGTATGCTGGCCGCTGCAAACCCCCGCAATCGCATGCTGCCCCCCACTTCCGACGGGTATCTTTGCTCGTAGCCATAATCTTTCCCCACTGCCATTGCGGAACGGCGCTTTTAGTGCCTGCTTTTCCCCACTCCGCCCTACGACCTGACCTAGTCATATGATGCGCCGATGTGCTGTCGGCGGTATCTTTCCCGGAGGTTATTTCCCTGCTCATGGTCGGGACGTACAGAATAGGGAATTGGCGGATGTACAAACCGAAAAAGTGCTGCTATACTCCTCGTTACCGAAGGATCGCGCTGTGGCGCACCCTGGCGCGGCAGATAGGCCCCCCATCAACTCTCCGGTCACTGGCCATGTACGTTCGGTGCAGATACCGCTCGTTCCAGGGTCGTTCTCAGAGGGTTTCATCGTATTTTTAGGAGGTTTTATGAAGGTCGCCCGTGTCGCGCTCGCATTTGTGGCCGCCCTGTTGCTGCTGGCGATCCCCGGCCTCGTCGGCGCCCAGGGCACAGCTGCCGTCTCCGGCACCCTCAGCTACCGAGACCGGGTCTCTATCCCCGCTAATGCTGTGGTGACGGTGCAGATCGCCGAGGTGCCCACAGCCGGTCGGGCAGGTCAGGTGATCGCCGAGCAGCGCTTCACGACAAATGGGGCCCAGCCGCCCTTCCGCTACAGCATTGCCTACGACCCGGCCCGCATCGATGCGGCCAAGCAGTACACCGCCCAGTCTAATATCAGCGTCGGCGGCCAGGTGCGCTACACGACCAATACGGTCTATCGCGTGATCACCCAGGGCGCCCCGGTCAGCGACGTCAACATGGTCCTCGCCGGCACCGTCCGACTGCCTACCACGAGCGGCGGCGGCGTGGCCCTGCTGATCGCCGGCCTGGCCCTGCTGGCCGCCGTGGGCGTCTTTACCCTGCGCCGCACTCTCGCCGCCCGCGCCAGCGCCGCGGCGTAGTGCTGTTTCGAGACCTCGAGATTCGAGATTCGGGCTTCGCGCGTAGAATGCCGCGAGCTGAATCTCGAATCTCTGTCTTGTGTGACCTCTAGCCTCTTTCTTCCGTCATGCCTATGCGCGCCTGGAACTATGCCCGTCGCCTGGGCTCCCTCGTCGTTGGCACAGCCTGGCTCGCCTGGCTCGCCATTGGCGGCCAGGTTATGGCCGCGCCGCCGCCTCAGATGGCGGCGCCCGCCTGCTTCCCCGAGACCGGCTACTGCACTGGTGGGCGGCTCTACGAGGTTTGGCAGCTTGGCGGCGGCCTGCTAGTCTTCGGCTTCCCGATCACCGCGCTCCAGGAGGAGCTGATCGAGGGCCGCCCCGTCCAGGTCCAGTGGTTCGAGCGGGCGCGCATTGAGCTGCACCCTGAAAATCTATATCCCTATGATGTGCTCGTCGGTCGCGTCGGCGCCGACCTGATGGGCAAGGGCGCGGGGGCGCGGGCCGTCGCCGCCACCTCTATGCCCGGCGACTGCCGACTCTTCCCCGAGACCGGCCAGCAGGTCTGCGGCGAATTTCTCTCGACCTGGCTCTCTGCCGGGCTCGACCTTGACGGCGACCTCGCTGTCGGCGACCTCGAGAGCCTGGCCCTCTACGGGCTGCCCCTCACCGCGCCACGCACCGAGCGCCTCGCCGACGGCAAGCCGTATGTCGTCCAGTGGTTCGAGCGCGCCCGCTTCGAGCTGCACGCCCAGCCCGACGGCACGAGGCTGGTCTTGCGCGGCCTCCTCGGCCGCGAGCTCGCGCCCCTCGCCGTCGACCCGCCCGGTACGCCGTGGGTCGACCCCTACGCGCCGCCGCCCGCGCCCTATGTGCCCCCGCCGCCCGCCGGGCTGCCCCCGCAGGCGCCGGCCCGCCTGGTGATCGACGCTATCGGCCTCGATGCCCCCACTGTGCCCGTGGGCCTCAACGAGTCCGACGAGTTTATCGTCCCTGACCACGAGGTTGGCTGGTATATGGGCAGCGCTTCGCCCGGCCAGGGTGAGAATATCGTCTTCTGGGGCCACATCCTGCCCTTCCTCGCGGCGCCCGACCTCCCCGCGCCGTTCGCCCGCCTCAGTGAGCTGGCCCCAGGGGCTACGGTGCTGATCGTCGACGCCGCCGGCGCCACCCACAGCTACGCCGTGACGCAGCAGATCCGCGTCGCCCCCGAGCAGATCGAGTATGTGCTCACCCAGGGCCGCGAGCTGGTGACGCTGGTCTCGTGTATCGGCGAGGGCGTCTACGCCGACGGCGGCGTTGTTGACTACAGCGAGCGTCTGATTACAATCGCCGAGCCGGTCACAGCACCCTGACCCGCGGAAAGCTATGCCGGACTTCAGGAGAGGAGGGTGCGGCCCTCCTTTTTTCGTTATCTCGTAGCGGGCGCGCCAGGCGCGCCCGCATAGCAACGGAGCTAGCGTATGCCTTCTCGATCAGGCCCCGTACGTCCGCTCACCTTCGTGGTGGCCCTCCTGGCCCTGCTGGCCACGCTGCTCGGCGGCACGGCGGCCGGCGCCCGGGCGCCCGCACCCCCTGCCGCCGCGCCAGACGGCGAGCTGGCCCAGAATACCAACACGGGCCGGCTGCTCTTTCTGCCCGTCGTACACCGCGGGATCCCCGAGACGACCATCCCGCCCTCTACCATCAGTGCCGATCTGAGCATCCGCCCAGTCCCGCTCGAGAAGGTACAGCGCGGCAGAAACCTCTCGGTCGAGTACCGCTTCCGCAATGATGGGGCGAGCAACCTCACGGCGCGCTTTAACCTGTTCTACCCCGAGCGGCTGATCAACTTCGAGTGGCTCGACGCGTCCAGCGATGCCTATATCTTCCACAACGGCCAGCGCGTCGAGGTCGAGGTGCGCAATGTGGCCCCCGGCGCGACCCGCACGGGCCGGATCAACTTCCTGGTCCTGAGCGCGGCCTCCGTCGGCTCGCGGATCGGCCTCTACGCCGAGTACACCTGTCGCACCGGCTCGCTCTGCCAGTCGAACTACGCCGAGGTCGAGGTCATCGCCAACGAGGATGAGAGCAGCGGCGGCACCTTCACCATGAGCGCCTCGCCCGACCGGGGGCCGCCCGGCACCGCGCACACCTTCCGTGGCTCGCGCTTTCGGCCCGGCGAGACCTACGTGACCTGGCTGAACACGCCGACTGGCGTGCAGGCCCTCGATATTACCGGCAGAGCCGACAACGGGGGCAACATCCGCTTCACCTTCGGCTCCGGCGGGCTCTCTGCCGGCTACTACAGCATGGTGGCCCGCGGCCAGAGCAGCCGCGTCGAGAATGTTGGCCCCTTCATCGTCCAGGTCAACGGCCAGCCGCAGGCCGCCTCGCTCGCCACGGCCTCGCTCAGCGGGGGCGCCGATCTGGGCGTGACCGCCGCGCCGCGCCCGGCCGCGGCCCCCGCCCAGGCCACGGGCAGCGGCGGCATCGTCGGCCATGTGCGTGACGCCAGCGGCGCCGGCCTCGTCGGCGTGACGGTCGAGGCGCGCGACGTCGAGGGCGACCTTGTCGGCGTGGCCCGCAGCCGCGCCAACGGCGTCTACATCGTGCCCACCGGCCTGGCAACCGGCCAGTATACGGTCACCGCCCGGCCGGCAATCAACCCGGACTTCGCCCTGTTTGCTAGCGCCACCGTCGCGCCGGTCGCGGTCACCTCGCCTGAGATGACCTCGGATGTGGACCTGACCCTGCCGGCGGGCGGCGGCCTGGCGGGCAAGGTCACCGCGGGCGACGCGGGCGTGGGTGGCGTGCGCGTCTCGGCGATCGCCGGCGGCGTGACGCTGGGCGCCGATGTGACCAGCGCGACGGGCACCTATAGCATCACCAATCTGCCTGTGGGCAGCTACACCCTGGCCTTCGATCCCCGCGCCAGCCTGCGGGCCGGCCTCTATAGCTCGGGCGAGCTGGGCGGCCAGAGTGTGGCGGCGGGCCAGATCAGCGCCGTGGCCGACTTTGCCCTGGCGCCTTCGGACAGCACGGGCATTATCGCCGGCACGGTGAGCGACGCCACGACCTCGGCGGGCATCAGCGACGTGATCGTCGTGATCACGCCCGCCGTCGCCGCCCAGGGCGAGACCCGCGTGAGCGTGTCCCATACCGAGGCCGACGGCAGCTACACGAGCGACCCGCTGCCGGAGGGCAGCTACCGGGTGCAGTTCGTGACCCTCTTCTCCGAGGTGGTGACCACCACGCGCTACAGCGGCGAGTTCTATAACGACGCGGCCACCTTCGCCGAGTCCGACCCGGTGAGCGTGAGCCTCGGTCAGACGACCACGGCGGACGCCAGCCTGGCCCTCGGCGGGAGCATCAGCGGCACGGTGACGGGCCGCGATGTGGGCGCCCTCGAAGACGTGTTCGTGCTGGCCCTGGACAGCAGCGGCGTGCCGCGGGGGCTGACCCTGACTGACGCCGATGGGGCCTACACGCTGCGCGGCCTGCGCGTGGGCAGCTACACCGTCAAGTTTATTGCCAGCCACTCGGTGAACACCGAGGCGCAGGCCTTCTACGACACCAGCTACGACACCACCCCGGCCACCCCCGATCCGACGCCGGTCGCGGTGGACGTGGGCGCGGCGGTGACGGGCATCGACATCACGCTGGAGCTGGGCGTCCAGATCGTCGGCACGGTGAGCGCGGGCGACACGGGCGAGCCGCTTAACGGGGTGATCGTCGTGTTTATCGCCGAGCCGCTGGGCGGCCAGGCCACCCTGGCAGGCGCTACGCTGACCGACACCGCGGGCAGCTACAGCTCGCCGGCCCTTGGCCCAGGGCGCTACAAGATCTTCTACACGACGGTCTCGTCGCCCGACGCGACCTCGCGCACCTACCAGGACGAGTACTTAAACGACGCCGCGACCCTCGAGACGGCCACGCCCGTTCTGGTCGGCACGAGCACGATCACGCGTAACGCCGAGCTGGCCCCGGGCGGCACGGTGAGCGGGCGGGTGAGCGCGGCCAGCACCGAGGAGGGCCTGGGGGGCGTCTTCGTGGTAGCCCGGTCGGGCGCGACCGTGGTGGGGGGGACGATCACCGACGAGGAGGGCCGCTACAGCCTCGAGGGGCTGCCCGCGGGGCAGGTTACGCTCACCTTCGAGACCGCCTTCGCCCCGGAAGTCAGCGTGCGCGCCTACCCGGGCACGACCGCCACGGTGACGGTGACGATCGGGGGCACGACGACACAGGACGTCGTGCTGACGGTGCCGTAGGCAAAGGCTTGCGGGCCTCATCCCTCTTGCCCCTCTCCTGTGCCAGAGCACAGGAGAGGGGCAAGCGCCGAGCCCCCTCCCCTGGAGATGAAGTCTCCGGGGGAGCGGGCTCGGGGGGTGAGGGCCTGGCGCAGCTAATCGAGGTAGCCGCGGAGCTTCTTGCCGAGGTGTGGGTGGCGGAGCTTGCGGAGGGCGACGGCCTCGATCTGGCGGATGCGCTCGCGGGTGATCCCGAACTCGACGCCGACCTCCTCGAGGGTGCGGTAGCGACCGTCCTTCAGACCGTAGCGCAGCTGGATGATCTTGCGCTCGCGCTCGGGGAGCTTCTGGAGGACCTCCTCGATCTGCTCGCGCAGCATCGCGGCGGCGGCGGCCTCGGAGGGGGTCGAGATGCGGTCGTCCTCGATGAAGTCGCCCATGCGGCCCTCGCCCTCCTGGCCGACGGGCATCTCGAGCGAGAGGGGGTGCATGCTGGCCTCGAGGGTGCGGCGGACCTTAGCGGCGCCGATCCCCATAGCCTCGGCGATCTCCTCGGGGGTGGGCTCGCGCTGCATCGACTGCTGGAGCTTATGGCTGGTGCGCTTGACCTGGCTGATCGCCTCGCCCATATGGACGGGGAGCCTGATCGTGCGGCTCTGGTCGGCGATGGCGCGGGTGATGGCCTGGCGGATCCACCAGGTGGCGTAGGTCGAGAACTTATGCCCCTTGGTGTAGTCGAACTTCTCGACGGCGCGCATCAGGCCGATATTGCCCTCCTGGACCAGGTCCATCATCGTCAGGCCGTAGGAGGTGTACTTCTTGGCGATCGAGACCACCAGGCGCAAGTTCGCCTGGATCAGGTGCTGGCGGGCGTCCTGGCCGAGGGCGAAGGCGCGCTCGAGCATGATCCGCTCGCGGCCCGTCTCGTACTCCTCGCGCTCGAGGCGGCACCGGGCGGCGTCGCCGGACTCCATGGCCTTGGCGAGGTTGACCTCCTGCTCGGCGGTGAGCAAGGGGACCTGGCCAATCTCCTGCAGGTACATGCGCACGGGGTCATCGAAAGCGATATCGGTGAAGTCGGGCAGCTCGCTCAGGGTCTCCTCGTCGGCCGGGCTAGGGTTTTGCTCTAGCTCGGCGGGCGACTCGACGACCTTGAGCCCCTCTGCCTGTAGGCTGGCGTAGAGCTGGTCGACATCGGCGACGTTCAGCTCGGGCTGAGGAAATGCCTCAAGAATGTCACCGTAGGTGAGATAGCCGCGCGATCGCGCCATCTCAAGCAACCGCTCGCTCATCGGCCCCGACTCCTGTGTGGATAGCTCGTTCTGCGTTACCATCCTCGTCCTCAGGAAACGCCTGACGCCGTACGCCTGGGGAGACGTGGGGTACGCATATTAACATAATACACGTACTGTCAAGCCTTTCCTGTCGTCCTTGCTGATTACTATAGGCTTCAACGTGCCGGAGGGTCTACCGCCGCCCGTCCGGCTTACGACAGGCTATCGTCACTCCTCTAGAGAACTAAGGGGGCCGGAGCGGTCATAATTCCCCGCTCTGGCCCCTCGTGCCGGCTGTGCTGCCGTGTGGCACAAAGATAGGGTCGAGCGCGATGCCACTCAAACCCCATCAGATTCACACACTTGAGGGACGCGGTCATGGCACCCCATTCACTTTGCCGGTTGGTACTATAGCATTATGCAACGGTTAAAGTCAACCCCTTTTGTACGAAGATTCGGCTATCACTACGAGATCTCGTAGCAACATAACTCCCACCGGTATAGGCCATATGGCCCAGAGTCGGGTACAATGAGGCCATAGAGCAGGTGCAAGGTGAGGGCATATGTCGATAATACTGACCCCGGCCCAGCGCGACTTTCTCGACGGGCGCCACTACGCCATTGTGGGCACGCTGAACAGCGACGGGAGCATCCAGCAGACGGTGGTCTGGTATATGCTTGACGGCGATGAGATCCGCTTTAGCGTCAGCGCCGGCAGCGTGAAGGCCAGCAACCTGCGGCGCCTGTCGACCATCACGGTAACGGTCGAGGACGGGCCTCGCTACCTCTCGCTGAACGGCGAGGCCGTCGTCGAGCCGGCCGACCCCGAGCTGCGCCGGCGTCTGGCGCTGCGCTACCTGGGGCCCGAGAAGGCCGCCGAGTGGCTTGTCCGACGCCCCGACACCCCCCGCGCCAGCGTGCGTATGACCGTCCGGCGAGCCTACGGGCAGGGTGTGTGATGGACGCCGATCTTGCCGCTACCGTGATGGAGCGTTGCGATGCCCTGGGTGTGATCAGCGAGGAGGCAGGCCGCCTGACACGGCGCTCGTATACCACCGCCCTCCGCCGCGCCAACGACCGGGTAGCCGGCTGGATGCGCGAGGCCGGTATGGCTGTCCGCGAGGACGCCGCCGGCAACCTGCTCGGCGTCTACGCCGCCGAACGCGCGCCCGCCCGGACGCTCCTGATCGGCTCACACCTCGACACAGTGCGCGACGCGGGCCGCTACGACGGCGCCCTCGGCGTGCTGGTGGGCATCGCCGCCGTCGAGTCTCTGCGCCGCGCGGGCCGTCGTCTGCCATTCGTGGTCGAGGTGGCCGCCTTCGCCGACGAGGAGGGCCTGCGCTTCGGCGCCTCGTTCCTGGGCAGCCTGGCCCTCGCGGGGCGCCTTGGCCCCGACCTGCTCGCCCGGCGCGATGCCGCCGGCATCACCATGGCCGAGGCAATCGCCATCTTCGGGGGCGACCCGGCGCTGCTCGACCGGGCCGCCCGCCGGCCCGGCGACCTGCTCGCCTACGTCGAGGTCCATATCGAGCAGGGCCCGCTGCTCGAGGCCCGCGGCCTACCCCTCGGCGTGGTCAGCGCTATCGCAGGCGCCACCAGGGCCAGCCTGCGCCTCGCCGGCGCGCCGGGCCAC
>JAAXUL010001558.1 GCA_013336035.1 Chloroflexales bacterium | reverse complement strand
GCCGTGCCCGCCGGCTCGCCCCCTGGCCCGCCCAGCAGCCCCGGCGGGGGCGGGCGCTGCCCCGCCTTGCCGAAGGCGAAGGTCGTGATGCGCTGCTGCGAGAGGCTCAGGGTCATGCTGGCGCGCAGCGGCCGCCCGTCGGGCGAGAAGAACTCCAGCGACTCCTCGAGCGACTCCATGATCCCGTCGAACTGGAAGGTGCCCCAGAGGAAGCGTACCGCCGGCGGCACGTACTTGGGCGGGCGGTCTTTGGTCTCGACCGGCGTGATGTAGTAGGCCACCTTCTGGGTCAGCTTGCGCACGTCGTCCACGGCGGGCTGGCCCTGGGGCTGCGGCGCGCTCACGTCGAACCAGAGCTGCACCGAGAGCTTGGTGGTGCCCGCGCCGACGAACTGCCGGCTCGGCGTGCCGCGCTGGTCGCCCGCCCCCGAGGGGGTGGCGATCTGGTTGGCGAAGCTCACCTTCAGCGTCTCGGGGTTGAACTGCACCTTGGTCCACTTCTCCTCGTTGATCTCTTGCTTGAAGTCGGCGTCTAGCTGGCGCAGCTCGGCTTTGGTCAGGGGCGCTTCGCTCATTGGGGGGCCTCCATCACCAGCGACTCGTAGGCCAGGGCCAGCTCCTCGATCGCGATCACGCCGTCCTTCGCGTTCAGCGCCGGGGCCTTCAGCTTGACGGGCACGCAGCGCCGCAGCAGAAAGCGCGCCCGCTGCCTGGCGCTGTCGGCCGAGAGGACGACCACGTGGGCGTCGGCGCGCAGGGCCGGGTCGTAGAGCACCTGGCTGAACCAGTTCCACAGGTCGAAGCTGCCGGTCATGCCGCGCTTCAGGCTGAGCTGGCCGTAGCTCGCGGGGCCGCTCAGCCGGATCTGCTGGCCGTTGTTGCCGCCCTCGCGGATGGTCTTGACCTCCATGGTCATCTCGAGCCCGTCGCACTCGGCGAAGGCCGCGTTGCAGACCTTCGGCGACACGCCCGCCACGTTGATCTCGACCGCGAAGTTGAAGCTGGTGAATGGGTACGGCCCCCGCTCAGGGTCAGACATGGCGCTCACTCCACAAGGGCATGCGGCTACGCCTCGACCACGCTCAGCCCGCGCTCGTCGCTCTGGACGAGGCGCACGGTCAGGAAGGCCAGGGGCTGCGCGGGGGCGACGCGCAGCTCGACGATCAGGCGGCCCCGCTCGCTGTCCTGCGCGCTCTCGCTCGTCACCACCTGGTAGGCCGTCTCGGGGCGGGCGCCGGCGAAGGCGCCGCGGGCGAACATATCCCCAAGCAGCGCGCTGAAGGTGCGCCGCACCAGCCGGCGGAAGCTCTCGTCGTTCGGCTCGAAGACGTAGGTCGCGCCGTGGCGCAGGGCCAGCCGGCGCAGCAGCTGCAGCAGGCGGCGCACGTTGATCGGGCGCAGCTCGGGGTCGCCGCTGAGCGTGTCGGCGCTGAGCGCCATGAAGCCCTGCGGCTCGTGGCGCAGCAGGTTGACCTGGGCCTCGAGCAGGTCGAGGTGGCGCTCGCGCGCGATCGGCGGCGCCAGGGCGACCACGTCGCGCAGCGCCTCGTTGGCCGGGGCGACCCAGGCCCCCCGCGCCAGGGCGCGCCGCGCCAGCACCCCGATCGCGGGGCCGTCGGGCGGCAGCCGCACCAGCCCGCGGCTGGTCTCGTCGCCGACCACCGGCCAGGGGTGGTAGAGCGCCCCGTAGCTCAGCGCGGC
>JAAXUL010000144.1 GCA_013336035.1 Chloroflexales bacterium | reverse complement strand
ATGTTCGCTGTCAGATAGTCGTGGTGGCTGCCCAGCGGGTTCAGGCTGTGGCAGAAGCCGATGAAGTCGCAGGCGATCAGCTTGGTGCCCTGGTGGATCAGCTGGTAGAACGAGTGCTGCCCGTTCGTGCCCGGCTCGCCCCAGAAGATCGGGCTGGTCTGGTACTCTACGGGCGCCCCGTCGAGGCGCACCGACTTGCCGTTGCTCTCCATAGTCAGCTGCTGCAGGTAGGCCGGGAAGCGCCGCAGGTACTGATCGTACGGCAGCACCGCCACCGTCTCGGCGCCGAAGAAGTCGCTGTACCAGACGTTCAGCATGCCCATGATCGCGGGCAGGTTCCGCTCGAGCGGCGCCGTGCGGAAGTGCTCGTCCATGGCCCGGAAGCCGCCCAGCAGCTCGTGGTAGGCCGCGGCGCCGATCGCCAGCATGGTCGAGAGGCCGATCGCCGAGGTCATCGAGTAGCGCCCGCCGACCCAGTCCCAGAAGCCGAACATGTTGGCCGTGTCGATGCCGAACTTGCTCACCTCGGCCGCGTTGGTCGAGACGGCGACGAAGTGCTTCGCGACGGCCGACTCGGCGCCCAGGCCCGCGATCAGCCAGGCCCGGGCGGTGCGCGCGTTGGCCATGGTCTCGAGGGTGGTGAAGGTCTTCGAGGCCACGATAAAGAGCGTCTCGGCCGGGTCGAGGTCGCGCACGGCCTCGGCGAAGTCGGTGGCGTCGACGTTCGAGACGAAGCGGAGGCCGAGCTCGCGCTGGCTGTAGTGGCGCAGGGCCTCGTAGGCCATCAGCGGCCCCAGGTCCGAGCCGCCGATGCCGATGTTGACAATATGCTTGATCGGCCTGCCGGTGTGGCCGAGCCAGGCCCCCGAGCGCACGCGCTCGCTGAAGGCGGCCATGCGGTCCAGCACCTCGTAGACATCCGGGATCACATTGTGCCCGTCGACGTTGACCACGGCGCCGCGCTGGGCCCGCAGGGCGACATGGAGCACGGCGCGGCCCTCGGTGAGGTTGATCTTCTCGCCGCTGAACATGGCCTCGGCGCGCTCGGCCAGGCCGCTGGCCCGGGCCAGGGCCATCAGCAGGGCCAGCGTCTCGCCGGTGACGCGGTGCTTGCTGTAGTCAAGGTAGAGGCCCGCCGCCTCGGCGGTCAGGCTCTCGCCGCGGCCAGGGTCGGCGGCGAAGAGGTCACGCAGGTGGGTGGTCTTAATTGCCTCGTAGTGGTCCTGCAGCGCGCGCCACTCGGGGCGGCTGGTGGGGTTGACGGTCGGCTCGCTCATCTCCGCGCCCTCCTCATAATGCTTGAGTCGAGGCCATTATACGCCGCGCTGCGCGCCCTCACGCTGCGCGTCGAGGTCGTCGAGGTCGTCGATCTGTAGGGTCAGGGCGTCGATCGAGACTTGGATCTCGCGCAGCGAGAGCGCCAGCGAGATCAGCAGCAGCACTAGGCTCGCGCCGAAGATCCACTGGCCGGCGACGATCTGGCCCCCGAAGAGTACAAACATCGCGAGCACGCAGCCGAAGAAGCTGGCCACGCCGAAGAACTGCATGTTGCGGATGATCACGATGCGGTAGCGCAGGTTGGCCAGCTGCCCTTTGATCTTCGGGTCCGGCTGGGCCCGGTAGCGCCCATACAGGTCGCGGATCAGGGCCGCGAGGGTTAGAAAGCGGTTTGTGTAGGCGAGCAGCAGCAGCGAGATCGCTGGGAAGAGCAGCGCCGGGGTCGTCAGGTTCAGTTCCATGCCTGTGGGCGGGCCGGGCGATGGCCCGCGTTGTGCTCATAGCTCAGGTACAATAGATGCGTCTCACGTGAGATTGTAGCGTATAAGGGGCGCCCTATGGCGATACAGTTTGGGACATTGGTGCCCCAGGGCTGGTGACTGGTCCTATCGAGATCGCGGACCCGGCCGAGTAGTACGAGGCGATGACCCGCGTGGCGCAGGTCGTCGACGCCATCCCGCTCTATGATATCGATCTGGGTCTATGATCACTTCCATTAGGAGGGCCAGGCTCTCCCCTGACATTATTAGCACGGCTTCGCCAGCTGGCTGAGGCCGTGTTGTCGTCCTGCTGACAGGCGGCGGCCGGCCGGCTGGCGTATGCTAGGGCTATAGGAAGGAGGTGCCCGATGTATACACAGCCGGAGACACCCGCCGCCTTGCTCATAGCCCTCACCGAGGCGCTGTTCACGCCGGCAGGGATGCTGCTCGTCGTCGTGCTGCTGCTGGCCCTGCTCTTCGGGGCGCGCCGGCGGCCCGCGCCGGTCTACACGGTGGTGACCCTCGAGCCCACGCCGGAGGCTGGTGTCGGCGCCGCCGGATGCCTGCCGCTGCTGCTGCTCGCGCTGGTGCTCCTCCTGGTCATAAGCTCGCTGCAGTAAGGCCCCACCCCCGCCCCCTCTCCCGCCCAGGGAGAGGGAGGCAGGGCGGGTGAGGGCCTGGAGCGGCGGCCACAGATATAATGGCCCTGGCCTTCGGGCACTTAGCTCAAGGGCGCCGCGCGCCGATAGGAGACGGGAGATGACGAGCGACGAGCGTTTGCTGCCCCTGCCACTCACCTACCGGGCTGCGCTGATCGAGCGTGTGGCCGCGACGCTGCGCGCCGGCGAGTGCTGCTCGATCGTCGGCGCGGGTGGCGTCGGTAAGACCAACCTGGCCCGCTTTCTCCTGCGGGCCGATGTGCAGGCAGCCTACCTGGGCGACCGGCCCACTATGGCTGTGCTCGTTGACATCAACGCCCTGGCCGACGGGCGCTCGCCCGAGTTCGCGCTGCTCGAGCTGATCATCCACCGGCTGATCCGCGAGGCCGAGCGGCGCGCCATGCCCGACAGCCTGCTGGCCTCGCTCGACCGGCTGCACGCCACCTTGCTCGGGCAGGGCGACACGGTGCTGGCCCTGCGCTACCTCGAGCGCATCTGCGGGCGGCTGTGCGATGAGCACGACCTGCGGCTGGTGCTGGTCTTCGACCAGTTCGACGAGATCTGGCGCGCCTTCGACGCGCGCCTCTTTCTGAACCTGCGCTACCTGCGCGACGAGTTTAAGTACCGGCTCGTCTTTCTGACGATCACCCGCCAGCCGCTGCGCCAGCTGCGCCTGCGGGCCCGCGACGACCTGGCCGCCGTCGAGAGCTTCTGGGAGATCTTCGAGCCCCACGTCTTCGGCCTGGGCATGTACAATGAGGCCGACGCCCGCTTCCAGCTCGAGCGGATTACCTGCCGCCTCGGGCGGCCCCTGGATGAGGAGCTGGCGCGGGCGGCCATTGCGGCCAGCGGGGGCCACTCCCAGCTGCTGCGCGCCCTCGCCTGGAAGCTCGCCGCGGGCGCCCCGATGGGCGACCCCGAGGCGCTGCTGGCCTTTCCGGAGGTGGACCAGGAGTGCGCCAAGCTCTGGGAGGACCTGGGGCCGGACGAGCAGCGCGTGGCCCGTCTGCTGGCCACCGAGATGGCCCTCGACCCCGCCGATGGCGAGGCGCTCGCGATGCTGCGCCTGGTCGAGCTGGTCTACGGCGAGCCGCCGCAGCTGTTCGCGCCCCTCTTCGCGGCCTATGTGCGGCTGCGCTCGGGCGTAGCGGCGGGCGAGCCCGGCGTCGTGGTCGAGTGCCGCCAGCGGCTGGTCTGGGTGGACGGGCGCCTGCTGTCCGAGCAGCTCACGCCGCTCGAGTTTAGCCTGCTGGCCTACCTGGCGAGCCGGGCCGGCGAGGTCTGCCGGCGCGACGAGATCCTGGCCGCCGTCTACCCCGACGAGAGCCTGGACGTCAGCGACGACCGCATCGACACCCTGCTGCGCCGTCTGCGCGAGAGCCTTGGCGACCAGGGGCGCAGCCCGCGCCACCTGATCACCCACCGCGGCGTCGGCGTGCGCCTCGCCCAGGGGCATGTGGTCGAGTAGCGGCGCTATTGGCCCTCATCCCAGTGGTCGAGCCGGTGGCAGATCACTGCCGCGTAGAGCATCGTGCGCGCCCAGCGGGGGCTCGCCTCGTCGAGCTTGCTGGCCACAAACAGGTGGTTGCAGAGCAGGCCCCAGAGGAACTCGCGCCGGTCGCAGTACTGTGTGCGCAGCAGGGCCAGCCGCTGTAGCTCCTCGAGGATCTGGAAGAGCTTGTAGGCCTCGGGGTGGGCCAGGATCGCCTGGGTCGGGCGCATGGGCTCGTCGGGGCTGCGGGGCGCGGCGATGGCCAGCGCTATATCGTAGATCAGGGGCAAGTCGTCAGCATCCAGGGCGGCGATGCGGGTGCTCAGATCCTGCGCCAGCTCGACGAAGTCGCGTAGGATGGGCCCGTAGCCGGTGCGCTCGAAGTCCACGGGCCAGGCGTCGGCCTCGTCGACGAAGAGGTTGTCGCCGTGGAGGTCGCCGTGGGTGATAGCCTGGCGCAGGCCGCCGAGCTCGGCGCAGCGCGGGTAGTTGTCGACGTACCAGCGGGTCGGGTTGGGCAGAGCGGCCGCGACCGGCTCGAACGGCAGCTCGGGCGCCTGCCGCGCCCAGCGCTCGTGGTGGCGGGCGAGCGCATCGCCCCAGCTGCGCTCGTAGGCCTCGACCAGGGTGCCCTCGAGCGCCTGCACCTGCGAGTGGTACCAGTGGCCCCACGCGTCGAGGCCGAAGAAGTCGTGCAGTGGGGCGATCAGCCGGGCCGGGTCGGCCTCGCGCCGGTAGACCCGCGTGAGGATCTGGGCGCGGCCCTCGTCGAGCCGGGCGTAGCCCAGCAGCCGGTAGGCGATCACGCCCATGTCCCACAGCAGCACCGTGCCGATCATCTCGGGGCGGCGAGCGCTGCGCAGCCCGCCCTCCACATAGCCGCGGAAGCGCTCGGCCTCGCGCTCGATCTTGTCGGTGCGGGCCAGCTTCACCACCTGCAGCGCCGGCTCGCCGTCGATCTCGGCCACGAAGACCCGCGACCCGCGGCGCAGATTGGTCGCCAGATCGTGCGCGCCCGCGCCGTCCGAGGCTGCCTGCTCGGTGTGGCTGGTGATCCCGGTCAGGCGCACCACGGCGCTGTCGGGGTAGAGCCGGCGGATCAGAACTTCGGCCTCGTCGGCGGGGATGTCCGCGCGGCCGGGGAACATCTCGTCGCGCACTGTCTGTGAGGAGGCGCCGTCGGCCCAGAACACCAGGGGGCCGCTGCCGTTGAGGCGCAGCCGCTCGGCCACGGCCTGCAGCTGCCTCCGCAGCACCTCGGGGTGCTCGGTCTTCTCGACGAAGCCGGCGGCGCCGTGCTCCTCGGTGGCGCTCATCGCGGTGCGGATCGTGCCGAACGAGGTCAGGATGATCGAGCGGGTGAAGCCCAGCTCGCCGATCAGCGTGAGCCCGCTGCGGTCGCTCGGGTCTTTGTCCTCGACCAGGCGTAGGTCTACCAGGGCCAGGGGGCAGCGCTCGGCGTGGGCGAGCTGCCTTGCGTGGTCGCGCAGGGCCTGGCCTTCGCCCTCGGCGATCACCGGGCGATAGCCCCAGGCTCTGACGAAGTCGGCGTAGTCCTCGCGGTGCCGCGGGTTGTTATCGACGATCAGCACCTTGATCGGCCGCAAGCTGCTCATCGGTTTCTCCTTGCAGGGGGGCTTGGCCCGTGGCGAGGGGGAGCCACAGCCCGAAGGTTACCGGGCTCTCCGGCGAGGCGAGGATCAGGTCGCCGCCCATGTGGCGCATCATCCAGCGCGAGAGGAGCAGCCCCATCCCGCCCTCGCCTTCCGCCCGGCCCGGGTCCGCGATGCGGTCGATAAAGAGCCGCTCGACCAGCCCAGACGGGATCGGCGGGCCGTTGTTGGCGACGCTGATGTAGGCGTTGCGCCCCTCGTGCGCCGTGCTGATGGTGAAGGCGCAGCCCTCGCGGCGGGCCTGGCGGCCGTTGCGGATCAGATGGCCGAGCACGCGCTCGAGCAGCGCGGCGGGCACGCTGACGTACAGGGGCCGCGGCGCGAGCTTGTAGCGCAGCTCGACCGGCGGCCCGGCGCGCCCGGCGATGATCTGCTGGATCTGCGCGGGCAGCCACTGGTTAAGCTCGAGGGTCGAGCTGCTGGCGCCCTTGAGCGGCGCGCTGATCAGGGCCGACAGCCGGCTCAGGTTCTCGTTGATCGCGGCCAGCCGCTGCGCCTGCTCGCCCTCGAGCGCGCCCCGTAGCCGGTAGATCGTGCGCTGGGCGTCGCTGATCGCCGTGCCGATATCGTGGGCGATCTCGCCGACCCAGGCCGTCACGCCTGCCACCGAGGCGTGGAAGCGCCGCTCCTCCTGCTCGCGGGCGCCCTTGATCGCCAGGCTGATGATCGGGCCCAGGGCCTCGACCAGCAGCTCGTCGTCACGGCTGAAGGCGTTGACATGGTTCGCCTCGATCACCAGCACCCCGAGCAGCGCCTCGGTGTCGGGGCTGAGCAGGGCCAGCGAGAGCTGCGCGCGCGTCGGCGCGTTGGCCGTGAGGTAGTCCGGGTCGTCGCGCACATCGCGCACATTGACCGCCGTCGAGCGGTGTGTGGTGATCGCCGCCCTGGCCACCCGCGCGGCGATGCTGCGCCGGCCGTTGTCCAGGGGCAGGGCCTGGTTGGCCTCAATATAGGCCCAGTTATAGAAGGCCCGCGAGGCTGGCGCGAAGGTGAGCAGGTCGCTGCGCTCCTCGGCCAGCAGGAGGCACAGCTCGATCTCGCGGGCGGGCGCGGTCAGCAGGCCCTTGACGCTGGCCAGCATTGTGCGCAGGGTCTCGTCCATGTCTATCGTCGCGCCCACGGCGCGGGCCAGGTCGGTGGTCGCCGCCAGGCGCTGGCGCTGCTTGCGCAGCCGCTCGAGCGCCAGGGTGTCGCGGATGCAGGCCGCCACGATCGCCGCCACCAGGGGGAATAGGGTCTGCTCGTGGCGCGTGAAGCGGTGGTGGTGCCGGTAGTTAAGGAAGAGCATGCCAACCACCTTGCGGGTCGTCCCGTCGGGGGCGGCCAGGGTGATCGGCTCGCTGTCGTCCGCCGCCTCGTCCTCGGCGCCGTCGCCCACGCGCAGCGGGAAGGCCACCGCCGAGCTGATCGCCTCGGCGGCCACGAAGCGGCCCGCCATCACCGGGTTGCGCGCGGCATTCTCGGCCCAGACCGGGTCGGGCGACTGCATCACCCGCCCGAGCGCGGTGTCGGGCAGGATGGCCCGGTCATCCATCAACAGCGCGGTGTCCCGGACGCCATGGAAGACCCCGGGCACCAGCGCGCGCCGCTCGCCGTCCCAGTACCAGATCGTCACCACATCGAGCTCGGGCGCGACCTGCAGGATCTGGTCGAGGACGGCCCGCAGGGTGGTGTCGAGATCGTGGGCCTCGATCATCGGGCGCGCGGCCTTCAGCAGCTCCTGCAGCTGCCGCTGGTGCTGGCCGGTGTCGAGGGCCAGGGCGGCGCCGTCGGCCAGGCGCCGCAGGGCGTCGCGGTCCACCTGGCTGAAGGCGCCCACGCGCGGCGACTCGACGGTGATCAGGCCCAGGGTGCGCTCCTCCAGGCGGATGAGCACATCGAGCTCGCTGCGCGTCCCCCCCTCGTACTGGCCTGCGTAGATGTCGCGCCACTCCGGCGCCCTAACATCATCCACCAGCTGGTCCTCGCCCGTCTGGAAGGCCAGGCCGGTGATGCCGGCGTAGATATCGGCCTGGTCGTCCTGGACCATGGTGTCGTCCACCAGAAAGAACTCGCGGCGGATCTCGCGGGCCCCGCCGCTGCTCTGGTCGCGTACCCACAGGCGCAGCACCAGGCCCAGGCGGATGTCCTGGCGCTGCAGCAGGGCCTCGCCCTGGCCCAGGATGAGCCTGGCCAGCTCCTCGAGCGCCTGGTCGGGCTGCTCGTACTTGAGGGCCAGGGTCCCCTTGAGCAGGTCGGCGACGATCGCCAGCTCGCGCTCGCGCTCGCGGCGGGCCGCCTCGGCCTTGTCGGCGCGGGCCCGGATCACGGCCTGGTCATCGTGGTTGCGGATGGCCTGCCCCGCAAGGTCGGCCAGGGCGCTCGCCGTCGCTTTGTCGCGCTCGCTGAAGCCCGGGGTGCTGCGGTAGCTGACATAGAGCAGGCCTCGCGGCGCGCCCGTGGCCTGCTCGAGGATCACCGCGGCGAAGAAGGCCTGGATGCCCTCGCGCTGCAGGAAGGAGCTGCCCGGGTGAGTCTGGCTGTACCAGCTCAGCTCGGTCACATCCTCGACCGCGATCAGCTTGCGGGTGGCCAGCAGCTGCTCGGTCATGCCGCCCGAGCCCCGCTGGTCGGCCGGCTGCAGCCCGTAGCGGAGCCCGTCAGACCCGGCCCGCTCTAGGTCGAGGCGGGGCAGCCCGCTGGCCGGGCTGTTCGCGAAGGGGTAGATCACGGCGCAGCTGGAGCGCATCAGCGTGCGGGCCGACTTGCAGAGCAGGTTGAGCGTCTCCTGGAGCGGCCGGCTGCCGGCCCCGGCGAGCACCTCGCGGCTCACGGCGGCCAGGCCCTCGCCGGCCTCGCGCTGCCGCCAGCTCTCGCGGATGATCCCGACCTGCGAGATCCAGGCGGCCAGCTGGTCGAAGGGCATCTCGTCGAGCGGGCGCCTGAGGTGCGGGTTGCCGACGACGAGCACGCCCAGCCGTCGCTCACCCGCCATCAGCGGCAGCACCTCGTACTCCCACGGCGGGAGGATCGCCTGCAGCGCCGGGGGCAGCTGGGTCGTGAACTCGGCGGCCGACACGCGGATGTGGCGCTCTTTGCCGCGCTCGCTGATCGCCTCTGACAGGGCGTCGGCCTCGGCCAGCGGGAACTCGAGGGCGCGGATCGGGGCGTCGATGGGCGTCGGGGGGCCGAGCATGCCGCGGGCCAGCAGATCGCGGTACTGCTCGAAGCTCATCTCGCGCACGGCCGCGCTCTCCCACGCGCGCTGGGCCTCGCGCAATGTGCCCTGTCCGATGCCCAGCCGCCCCCGTAGCAGCGTCCCGCCGCGCTGGAGCATAAAGAGCGCCGCCAGGTTGTAGCCCAGCCCGAACCCGGCCGTGATCATGGTTAGCGTGGTGTGCCAGAGGTGCTCCTCCTCGGGGTCCTCCAGCGCCATCAGCGCCTCGCCGGCCCTCTGCATCACCGTCAGGCGGCGGCTGGTCTGCTCGGCGGCCTCGCGCAGCCGCCGGTTGTGCAGCGGGCCGGCAATCTGGGCGGCCACCGCCTCGAGAATGCGCTGCTGCTCCTCGCCGTACTGCCCGTCGCCGGCACCCTGGACCACCAGCGCGCCGATGGCCCGGCCCTCGACCTGCAAGGGTACGCCGAGCCGGCTCAGTGGGCTCTGTCCCTGCGCGGGCGCCGGGCCGCCGGGGCGGAGCCGCCTGCGGGGCCAGAGCGCCTGGCCCTTGCGCAGGAGCACCGAGCGGTTCAGGGTGACGACCCGGTCGATCAGCTCGTGCACGCGGCGCGCCGGCTCTCGAGTCTGAAGCTCGCCGCCCTCGACGCTGATCAGGTAGTCTAGCCAGCCTGAGCTCGCGCTACGAATCGCGACATAGAAGTTGTCCACCGTCACCAGCTTGCCGACCTCCTGGCGCACCCGCTCGAGCAGCTCGGCGTAGGGGCGTCCGGCCGCCTCACCCGAGATCAGGCGGCCGATCCCGGCCAGGATGGCCGTCTCGAGGCTGCGGCGCCGCTCCTCCCCGGCCAGGGTGGCCCGCTCGAGGGCGGCGGCCACCTGGCGCCCAAAGAGGCTGAGGGCCTGCAGCAGCTTGCGGTCGGCGCTGATGTCGCCCCGCTCCTCGAGCCGGTCTAGCAGCAGCGCGCCGCGCACGCGCTCGCCGGCCCAGAGCGGCAGGCCAACCCACTCACCTACCGGCAGGCGCGGGTCTGTGCCGGCCCACTGGCCTGCCGGAAAGAGGGTGCCGTGCTCGAGCCCGCGGAAGATCACCGGCTCGGGGCTGTCTAGCACGCGGGTCAGGTAGGGCGAGGCCGCGGGCTGGGCGCCGGCGCCCGCAAAGCCGCCAAGGGGTAATCGGCTGGCCCCCGCGGCGCCAACCACCGTCGTGCCGCCGTCGGGGCTGACCCACAGCTGCGCCCGGTCGAAGCCCAGGTCCAGGCCGCGCTGGACGATGATCTGCTCGATCGCTTCACGCCGGTGCAGCTTCTGGGCATCCTCGGCGAAGGCGTTGATCACCTGTAGCCAGCCCACCTCCTCGCGGGTCTGGAGCCAGTCGCGCAGCGTCTGGAGCACCAGCAGCAGCTCCTCGACCGTGAAGGGCTTATGCAGGTAGCGGTAGGCCCCGACCTGGTGGGCCCGCCGGCCCGAGGCTACGTCGCCCGCGAGCGTGAAGACCACCCCTCCGCTGCGCGGGCTTCGCTCGAGCAGCTGCTCGAGCACGCTGATCCCGTCCGGGCCCGGGCCGAGGCGCTGGTCGACCAGGAAGATATCGTATGGAGTAGACGCCTCATCCACCGTGGCCAGCGCCTCCTCGGCTGTGCTGACCGCCGCGCCCGAGAGGGCCAGCTCGGCGCTGCGCTCGAGGGCGAAGAGCAGCTGGCGCCCGAACATCGGGTCGTCATCCAGCACCAGGACGCGTAGCGGGCGCTCTGGGACAGCGCTCTGGCTGGCCGCGCTCATGGGGCGGCTCCTTCCAGGGGGGCGGCGCCCGGCATAGTGGGCAGCTCGACGACGAAGGTCGAGCCCCAGCCAATATAGCTCTCCTGGACGCGGACGGTCACGCCAAGCGCATCGCTCAGGCTGCGGCAGATGTACAGGCCGAGGCCGCTGCCCCCCTCGCGGCGTGTGGTGAATCCCAGCTCAAAGATACGCTCCCAGAGCTGTCGGTGAATCCCTGGCCCGTCGTCCTCGACCCGCACCTGGATGCTCTGGCTGCCCTCAGCCGCGCGCACCTCGGCGCTGAGCACCACCCGCCCGGCCTGCTCTGGGCGGATCAGCCCGATCTGCTGCACGGCGTTGATCAGCACATTGAGCACGATCTGCTGGAGCGGCGCGCTGGGCACGGCCGGGGCCGGCAGGGCGGGCGGGAGCTTCGCCACCAGGGTCACCCGCTGGCGGTCGGCCAGGTCGCGCACCAGATCGACCGTCTCGGCCAGGGTGGCGCCCAGGTCGGCCACCCCGGCGCCCGAGTGGATAGTCACCCGGCCGAACATACGGGCCGTGCTGGTCAGGCGGTCGAGGCCGCGGCGCAGATCGGCGAACCCCTGCTGGAGCAGCTGATCGTCGCGCTCGCGCTGGTTGACAGGCCGGGTGGGCAGCGTGGCGGCGGCCAGCAGGTGCTCGATATTCGGCAGGGTGAAGTTCAGCGCGGTGAGGACGTGGTTCATCTCGTGGACCAGGGCGCTGCTGAGCTGGCCCAGCAGCGCGAGGCGCTGGGTGTCGGCGGCCCGCGTGAGGAACTGCTCACGCTCGAGCATCCCGGCCACCGCCACCGCCGTGGCCGCCAGCCGCTCCTCATGGCGCTCGCCAAAGGCGTGCTCGTGCCCGCTGAAGGCGAAGAGGGCGAAGCGCTGCGGGAGCTCTGTGGAGACAGGTACGCCGACACAAGACTGGAAGGGCAGCAGATCGCGCAGGTAGCGGGCGCGCTGCTCGGCTCGGGCCGGATCGACGATGCGCAGGCTGTGGCCGTCCTCGGCCACATCGCGCACAGGGCTGTAGATCAGGCTTGCCAGGGCGCCCGGGTTGGATGGGGGTGCGCCGGCCTGGGCGACGATCACGACCCGCCGCTGGGCGGGCTCGAGCGCGAAGAGCAGCACAGTCGTGGCGCGGATCGCCCGGCGCAGGCGATCGAACATCGGGCGCAGGGCCTGGGCCGGTTGGGCCCTGGCGCCGGACGGTCCGACCACTATGCTCACCTTGCCCCTTTGGGGCCCGCTCCCCTCAGGGGCGGGCAGCGCCCGCTCAAACAGCAGGGCGTCGATGTCGGCGGGCCTGAGGGGCTTGACGAGCAGGGGCACCCCGAGGGCGCGGAGCGCATCGATCTCAGCCTGGTAGACGCTGGCCCGGGCCCAGTCGGTCATCAGGGCGCAGCGCAGGCCCGGGCGAGCGCTAAGGGCGCCCCGCACCACATCGATGCCGCTTAGCGCGCCATGGAGGCCGTAGTCGCTGAGCAGCAGGTCAACCTCGTGACGCCCGAGCAGCTCAAGGCCCTCCTCGGCGCTGGCCGCGGCGAGGACACTGTGGCCGTGGGCGCCCAGCCAGCGCTGCAGGGCCTCGCGCTGCCCTGGGTCATCCTCAACCACCATAATGCGCCAGACAGGGGGCGGG
>JAAXUL010000767.1 GCA_013336035.1 Chloroflexales bacterium | reverse complement strand
CACGGCCCTCACCCCCGCGCCTGCGGGGCGGGGGCAGGGGGTTGGCCTTCAGCCGTGATAGTACCATAGCCATGGCGGGGCAGCGGCGTAACGACGACGTACGGGGGCGTCGTTACGCCGCACCCTTGCGAAATGCCACGCGCAGGGCATCATCCTCGAAGTAGGCGTCGAGGGCCCGCAGACGGGCCAGGCTCTGGGGCAGCACGATGCGGTGGCGGTGCCAGCCCACCGAGATCAGCAGCTCGTCGGCGCTCTGGGCCAGGTGGACCTGATCCTCAGAGGCGAAGGGGAGGGGCACGATCAGGTCGTAGCCGCCGTCCACCTTCTCGACCCGCTGGGCGGGGCCGTGGTACAGGAAGGCCGCCGGGTCGGTGTCGCCGAACAGGTGGTCGGCCAGCTTCGAGAGGTTCTCGGGGCCGACGATCTCGCGCTCGAAGTGGGGGGCGCGCAGGATCGGCAGCGGCTCGAACATCTCCTGGACCTGGGGCGCATACTCCTGCTGCATGGCGCGCCACGAGGCGAAGTGGTTGTCGATATTCGCGGGGAGAATACGGTTGACCACCACGGCGTCAACGGCGTAGCCGAAGAGGCTCAGATAGGTCAGGCTACGCTGGGCCTCGCGAATGACCATCTTCTCGAGGTTCATCACGATGCGGGCGGTGGTCACCTTCTGGTCGGTGAGAATGTGACGCACTTCTACCAGGGCATCGATCGCCTTCTGGGCCGAGTTGAGCACCTCGTCCTCGGCGATGGGCATATCGGTGACGCGCTTGGCCACCGGGCGCACCACCTTGAGCAGGGCGCGGGCGATCGGGAAGAGGCGCGAGATCCACCAGCGCATAATGTCGGGTAGCGAGAGCAGCCGCAGAGTCTCGCCGGTGGGCGCCGCATCGACGACGAGCACATCGAAGCACTGCTCGTCATAGTGGCGCTTGATCTGCAGCAGGCTGAACAGCTCTTCGGTGCCGGGGATCACCGAGAGCTCGCCCTGGGCGATCGACTCGGCGCCCTGCCAGGCCAGCAGGTCGCCAAGGTACTTCGATACATCGCCCCAGCTCGACTCGAGCTCGTGCAGGGCGTTGATCTCCTGGGCCCAGAGATTGGGAAGGACTTGGATGGGCTCAGCCAGGAGCTCGACGCCGAGCGAGTCGCCAAGTGAGTGGGCAGCGTCGGTGCTGAGGATGATCGTGCGGTAGCCGCGCTGAGCGCAGCGCAGGGCCGTCGAGGCCGCCACGCTCGTCTTGCCAACCCCGCCTTTGCCCGTATAGAAAAGGATGCGCATTGGGGACCTGTCTAGTGTGGGCTAGTTGTACATATAGTACACGGGGCTGCTTGTTTGTGCAAGTCGGCTCCGTCTCAGCGACTATTTGGCAGCAGGACGCCATGGCCGAGGCCTGATCTGAGTGGATTCAGGGCGCACGCCTGGCGGCCGGCAGCGGCTCTTTCAAGACAAGCTCGACCTGCTCCCACCAGGCGCGCACAACCGGGACGCTGGTGCCGTACCAGGGGCGGTCAGGGCGAGGGTCGTGGCGCAGGCCTGGGATGATCACCCTGCGCGAGCCATCGAGCAGACCCGAGCTCATCGGCACGATGCCGTCGCCCCACTGGGCGCCCTCGCCATCGATCATCGTGTAGCTCTGCCAGGCGCCCTTCTCGGGGGGGGGGCCATTGGCGGCGCCGTAGATCCCCTTGCCCATGACGCTGACATAGTGTACCGAGCGCCAGTAGGCGCCGGGGTAGCGGGCCTGCACAAAGGCGATCTGGTTGAGCCCACCCTGGCGCCCGGTGCTCTTGCTGGTATGGGGCGTACCGAGGGTCACCAGGCTGTACACGTGCTCGTGCCCGTTGTAGAGCAGCTGGCGCGGGCCGTAGGGCTTGTCGCCCATATAGATACGCGAGAGCACGCCCCCAGCGCTGTGACCCACCAGGATGAGGCGGCGGGCCCGGTTGGCCGCGAGCGTCTCGCGCACGGACTTGTCGACGATACGCAGCAGGGCGCCGTAGCTGTCGCTTGCGATCACGCCCGCCCAATCGAGCAGCGTGATCGGTGTGATCGCCACTGGCCGACCGCTCACCTCGGCCAGATAGGAGCGCATAGCCGCGTACAGCGGGTAGTTGCTGCCGAAGCCCCCGACGATCAACACGGGCTCAGCGCCGATCACTTCGCTCACCGGCAATCCTTTCCTTGACAAAGGTTGCCCTACCATTATAACCGGTTATGCCGTCTGCTCAGCCGGCTCGGTAGAGCGGGGCGCGCGCGCGGTCTGGGCCGGCGCCATGGGGCGAAAGCCCTCGCCGATCACCTCGCCGGCCTCGCCGATCACGACGAAGGCCTGGGGGTCGGCGGCGCCCACGGCGGCCTTCAGGGCGCCCACCTCGCTGCGGCTGACGATGCAGAGCAGCACCGCCCGCGCCGCCCCCGTGTAGCCGCCCACGCCCTCTAGCACCGTGACCCCGCGCCCCAGGTCGTGCAGCAGGGCCCCGGTGATGCCGTCGGGCCGCTCGGTGATGATCAGGGCCTGGCGCGCGCCGCGCCCGGCGGTCAGCACGAAGTCCACGGCCCTGCTGCTCACGAAGGCCACCAGCAGCGCGTAGAGGATCTTCTCGGGCCCGTAGGCGAAAAAGGCGCCGCAGAAGATCAGCAGGTCGCAGATCAGCAGGGTGCGCCCCGGCTGCACGCCCAGCCTGGTCTCGACCAGGCGGGCGATGATGTCGGTGCCGCCCGCCGTGCCCCGGGCGCGCAGGATCAGCCCCAGCCCGACGCCGTCGATCAGGCCCCCGTACAGGCTGTAGAGCAGCGGGTCGGCCGTGACGGGCCGCGCGTAGGGCGCCAGCAGGTCGATCGCCAGCGCCATCACCACGATCGCGTAGAGCGTGCGCACGCCGAAGACGAAACCCCCCAGGCGGCGCCAGCCGATGACCAGCAGCGGCACGTTCAGGGCCAGCACCACCAGGCCCACCGGCGTGCCGACCACGCTGTTCAGCAGCTGGGCCACGCCCGTCAGCCCCCCGGTGACGACATTGTTCGGCACCAGGAAGACGCGCACGGCCAGGGCGGCCAGCAGCGCCCCCACGGTCATCATCGCGTAGTCGTAGCATACCGCCAGCACACGGCGGGTGGTCGAGCGGTTCGCGGATACCATCGGGACCTCCTCGGGACACACAAAACGGGGGAGGCGTAACCTCCCCCTAGAGACTTCACTTCGGCGGGCCGATAAGCCAGGCGGCCGCATGGCCAGGAGGCCAAAGCTCCTACACGTCCAGGTCGCGCACCTCGGCGGCGTGGGTGAGGATGAAGCGCTTGCGGGGGGGGACGAGGTCGCCCATAAGCATAGTGAAGGTCTCGTCGGCCAGCTGGGCGTCCTCGAGGTTGACCTGGAGGATGACCCGGTTGGCCGGGTTGAGCGTGGTCTCCCACAGCTGCTCGGCGTTCATCTCGCCGAGGCCCTTGTAGCGCTGGATGCCGACGCGCTGGCGCTCGGTCTCGCCCAGCTTGCCAAGGTAGACGTCGCGCTCGCCATCCGAGTAGGTGTAGACCTGCTCTTTGCCGTGCTTGATGCGGTAGAGGGGCGGCTGGGCGATGAAGAGGTGCCCATTGGTGATCATCTGCCGCATATGGCGGAAGAAGAAGGTGAGCAGCAGCGTGCGGATGTGGCTGCCGTCGACGTCGGCGTCGGCCATGAGGATGACGCGGTGGTAGCGCAGCTTCTCGGTGGCGAACTGCTCGCCGATGGGCGTGCCGATCGCCGTGATCAGGGCCCTGACCTCGGCGTTCGAGAGCATCTTGTCGAGGCGGCTCTTCTCGACGTTGAGGATCTTGCCGCGCAGGGGCAGGATCGCCTGGAAGCGCCGGTCGCGGCCCTGCTTGGCGGTGCCGCCTGCCGAGTCGCCCTCGACGATGTAGAGCTCGCAGCGGGCCGGGTTGGTGTCCGAGCAGTCGGCCAGCTTGCCGGGCAGCGAGAAGCCCTCCATGGCGCTCTTACGGGCCGTCTCCTTGACCTTCTGGACGGCCAGGCGGGTGCGGGCGGCCGAGAGTGTCTTCTCGATGATCCTGCGGGCCTCGCCGGGGTTCTCGTCGAGCCAGGTGCCGAAGGCGTCGCCGATCACCGTCCCGACCGCGCCGGCCGCCTCGGGGCTGACCAGCTTCTCTTTCGTCTGCGAGCTGAACAGGGGGTCCTTCAGCTTGACGCTGATCACCGCGGTCAGGCCCTCGCGCACATCGTCGCCGGTCAGGTTGGCCTCGTTCTCCTTGAGGATGTTCTTGGCCCGGGCGTAGGTGTTGATCACGCGGGTCAGTGCGGTGCGGAAACCCGAGAGGTGGGCGCCGCCGTCGGTGTTGTTGATGTTGTTGGCGAAGGG
>JAAXUL010000143.1 GCA_013336035.1 Chloroflexales bacterium | reverse complement strand
GAATCTTAAAGGGCAGGGCGGGAATCTTAAAGGGCAGGGCGGGAATCTTAAAGGGCAGGGCGGGAATCTTAAAGGGCAGGGCGGGAATCTTAAAGGGCAGGGCGGGAATCTTAAAGGACGGGTGCGAATCGTAGTCAGGCTGCTTCAGCGCTCCTCACCCGTCACTAAAAACGGGTGCGCTGTGGCATAGCTCGAGTGCTACGCTATACCGGTCGAGTGGCAGCACCGCCCCGCGGCGGCCTCGGCTATAATTGATTGCATGAGCGACCTGATCATCACCCGGCTGGCCCGCGAGCTAGGGCACGACGTGCGCCAGGTCGAGCGCACGGCGGCCCTCCTCGACGACGGCAACACCGTCCCCTTCATCACCCGCTACCGCAAAGAGGCCACGGGCGGCCTCGACGAGGAGCAGATCCGCCGCCTCGCCGAGCGGCTGGCCTACCTGCGGGGCCTCGAGGCCCGCCGCGCCGAGGTGCGGGCCGCCCTCGAGACAGGCGGCCACCTCACGCCCGAGCTGTCCGCCGCCCTCGACGCCGCCGAGACCCTACAGACGATCGAGGATCTCTACCTGCCCTTCCGCCCGAAGCGCCGCACCCGCGCCCAGGTGGCCCGCGAGCACGGCCTCGCCCCGCTGGCCGAGCTGCTGCTGGCCCGCAACGATGGCGGCAAAGGCCCCGACGCGCTCGCCGCCCCCTTCCTCAGCGAGCAGGTGCCCGACACGGCATCGGCCCTGGCCGGGGCCCGCGACATCGTCGCCGAGCAGGTGGCCGAGACCGCCCGCGTGCGCCAGGCCGTGCGCGAGGCGACCCGCCGCACTAGCAGCCTGCGCATCGGCAAGAAGGAGGGCGCGGCCGACGAGAAGGGCACCTACCAGCAGTACTACGACTTCAGCCAGCCCCTGGCGGCCCTGCCGCCCCACCGCATCCTGGCGATCAACCGCGGCGAGCGCGAGGGCGTGCTCACGGTCGAGCTCGAGGCCACCCACGAGGCCTTCATCGGCTCGCTGCAGCGGCGCTACGCCCCGGGCGACAGCTGGATGGACGCCGAGCTGCGGGCCGCCGTGGCCGACGGCTACAGGCGCCTGCTCGCCCCCGCGATCGAGCGCGACCTGCGGGCCGAGCTGACCAAGAAGGCCGAGCAGCACGCCCTGCTGATCTTCGCCGCCAACACGCGCCGCCTGCTGCTCCAGCCGCCCCTGCGCGACCGCGTCGTGATGGGCGTGGACCCGGGCTACCGCACCGGCTGCAAGCTGGCCGTGGTGGACGCCACCGGCAAGTACCTCGAGGGCGGCCTGATCTACCTGCACCAGACCGACCGGGCCAGAGAGGCCCTGCTGCGCCTCTGCCAGAAGTGGGGCGTCCAGGTGATCGCCATCGGCAACGGCACGGCCAGCCGCGAGACCGAGGCCCTGGTGGCCGAGGTGATCAAGCAGGCGAAGTTCCCGCTCCAGTACGTCATCGTCAGCGAGGCCGGCGCCTCGGTCTACTCGGCCTCTGACGAGGCCCGCGACGAGTTCCCCGACCTGGACGCGACCGAGCGCGGCAATATCAGCATCGCCAGACGCCTGCAGGACCCCCTGGCCGAGCTGGTGAAGATCGACCCCAAGGCCCTGGGCGTGGGCCTCTACCAGCACGACGTCGACCAGAAGGCCCTGGCGGCCCGCCTCGAGGAAGTGGTCGAGAGCGCGGTGAACTATGTGGGCGTAGACCTGAACACCGCCTCGGCGGCCCTGCTGACCTATGTGGCGGGCCTGAACAGCAAGGTGGCGAAGGCCGTGGTGGCCCACCGCGACGCCAACGGCCCCTTCCGCGCCCGCGCCGAGCTGAAGAAGGTCAAGGGCCTGGGCCCGCGGGCCTTCGAGCAGGCGGCCGGCTTCCTGCGCATCCCCGACGCCGCCGACCCCCTCGACCGCACCGCCATCCACCCCGAGAGCTACGGGGCAGCCCGCAAGCTCCTCGCCCGCTTCAACCCGAGCACAGGCCGCCTGCCCGAGGTGGCCGCCCAGGTCAGATCCACGCTCAGGGCGGGCGAGATCAACGTCGGGGCTCTGGCCGCCGATATCGGCGTCGGCGAGCCGACCCTGGCCGACATTATCGAGTACCTGGCCCGCCCCGGCCGCGACCCCCGCGAAGAGCTGCCGCCCCCCATCCTGCGCGCCGATGTGCTCAAGCTCGAGGACCTGAGCCCCGGCATGTGGCTCAAAGGCACCGTGCGCAACGTGGTCGACTTTGGCGCCTTCGTCGATATCGGCGTCAAGCAGGATGGCCTGGTGCATATCTCTGAGCTGGCCGACCACTATATCAAGAGCCCGCTCGATGTCGTGCAGGTGGGGGATCTGGTCGATGTGCGGGTGCTGAGCATCGACCTGGCCCGCGGGCGGGTGGCCCTCAGCATGCGCAAGCTCGGCTAGAGCGCCGCGATTACTATCTAGAATCGTAGCCAGAAGGTGCTATAATCACGCACCAGGCACGTACTATACGCTACTCTATCCGACATAGCACAGCCTGCGATCCTCGCAGGCTGTTTGTTTTCCGCTGAACGTGATTGAGGAGGCCCCATGGATGACCGGGCGTTCGCGACCCTCGCGGCCCTCCAGAGGCGCATCCAGACCCTCAAGCTGCTCCCGCGCACCGGGTGGCTCCAGCGAGGGCTTCAAAACGTCGAGAGCATCGCCGACCACAGCTTCGGGGTGGCCGCCCTGGCCCTGGTAGTGGGCGACCTCTACCCCGAGCTCGACCGGGGCAAGCTCCTGGCGATGGCCCTGGTCCACGACCTTGCCGAGGCCCTGATCGGCGACCTGCCGGCCTCGGCGAGCCGCCTCTTCGGCAAAGGGGCTAAGCACGATGCCGAGCGCAAGGCGATGCTAGAGCTGCTCGGCGATCTCCCCCAGGCCGACAGCTACCTGGGGCTGTGGGAGGAGTACAGCCAGGCGGCCACGCCGGAGGCCCGGCTGATCAAGGCCCTCGACCGGCTAGAGATGCTGGCCCAGGCCCTCGCCTACGAGCGGGCGGGCGCCCGCGGCCTCGACGAGTTCTGGGAGGAGCGCAACGGCTGGGGCGAGGAGTTCCCCGTGGTGCGGGCCCTGGCCGACACGCTCTTCGCCGAGCACGAGGCGCTCGACAGCGCCACCGAGCGCGTAGGGGCGCCATAAGCGCGCGGCCTACAACATCTCACGGGCGGCGTCGAGGTCGAGGATGGGCTCGGGCATGGTCGACTCTTTGACCACGAAGTGGCGGGCCGCCCGCAGCTCGACCAGGGTCTGGGCGGCCTGCTCGGTGGCCCGCAGGATACGCTCGAGGCCGGCGCGGACCTCCTGGTCGACAATCTCCTCCTGGAGGAGCTGCGTCTCGCCCATGATCACGGTCAGGTGCTGGCTGATATGGTGGGCGGCGGCGCGCGCGGTGGCCCGCATCGCCTCCTCGAGGGCGCGCAGGCGCTCGATCTCGCGGGCCGACTGGCGCAGCCTATAGTGCTCGACGGCCCGGCTCACAGCGGCCCGCAGCAGGTCGTTGTTAATCGGCTTGGTGAGATAGTCAAAGGCGCCGAGGCGCAGGGCCTCGACCGCGGTGGACAGCGCGTCGCTGGCGGTCGAGACGATGGCGAGCGGGCTGTCGGGCATACCCCGCAGGTCCTCGAGGATCTCGAAGCCGCTGCCGTCGGGTAGGCCCACATCGAGCAAGACGACCGTGGGGTGCTCGCGAAGCAGCTGCACGCGGGCCTCGCCAACGCTGCGAGCCGCCAGGATGCTGAAGCCCTCGCGGCGCAGCATCGCCGTCAGCGAGAGCTGAAGTACCACATCGTCCTCGACCACCAGTAGCTGCTCTTGCATCGATGTTCCTTTCGTTGGGCAGCTTACCCGGGGAGTCGCTGGCACTCCGGGCAGAAAAAGGTGCTGCGCTGGGCCACGACGATCCGCTCGAGGGTGGTCGCGCAGCGCCGGCAGGGTGCGCCGGCCCGGTCGTAGACCAGAAAGTGCTCCTGGTTCTGGCCGCGCTGGCCATAGCTATTCCGATAGTTGCGCAGCGAGCTGCCCTCGTGGGCGATCGCCTGAGCGAGCACCTCGCGGATGGCGGCGTGGAGGTCCGCGGCGCCCGCGGCGTCGATGGCGGCGGCGGGCAGCAGCGGGTGGATGCGCGCCAGCCAGAGGGCCTCGCTCGCGTAGATATTGCCCATGCCGGCGATCAGGCGCTGGTCGAGCAGCAGGGGCTTGATCTTCGTGCGGCGCCCGGCCAGAATGCGGGCCAGCCCGGCGGCGCTGAAGGCGTCGTCGAGCGGCTCGGGGCCGTGGGCGGCGTCAAGCGCGGCCATGCCGGCGCTATCGAGCAGGCGCACCCGCCCGAACTTGCGCTCGTCGTCGAAGAAGATCCGCCGGCCGTCGTCGAGGGCGAGGATCAGGTGGACGTGGGGGCGGGCCAGGTCGGCGGGGCCGTGGACAGTGAGGTTGCCCGACATACGCAGATGGATGGCCAGGGTCCAGCCATCATCGAGGTCAAGCAGCACCCATTTGGCGCGGCGGCGGGCCCGCAGGATCCGCCGGGCAGCGATCTGCGCGCGGAAGGCCGCCGCCGTGTGCGTCTCGAGCATCCGCTCCCAGTCCAGGCGCTCGACGGCGACGATGGTCCGCCCGGCCACCTGCGGCTCCAGCGAGCGTGCGGCCGTCTCAACTTCGGGTAGCTCAGGCATGTGCGCGCCCTAGGCCTTCCAGCTCACTCTCGCCACTCAGCCACCCCGTCAGCCCAGTGCTCGCGCTTCCAGATCGGCGCGATCGCTTTGATCCGGTCCATAACGTACGCGGCGGCCTCGAAGGCTTCGTGGCGATGCGGGGCGGCGACAACGACGAGCACGGCGGTATCGCCGATCTCGAGCGTGCCGACCCGATGGTGGACGGCGACCCGGCCGATCGGCCAGCGGGCCCGGGCCTCATCGGCGATCTGAGCGAGCACGGTGGCGGCCATCTCGGCGTAGGCCTCGTAGGTGAGAAAGGCCGTCGGGCGGCCACCGAACTGGTTGCGCGCCACGCCCGCGAAGGTTACCACGGCGCCATCGCCCGGAGTCTGCACAGCGGCCACCAGGGGCGCCGGGTCGAGGGGGGAGCTAGTGATAAGAAAGAGGCGAAACGCGCCCGGATCTTGCACGGGCGCGCCGGTGCCGCCGCTCACGGGAGGGATGAATGCAACCTCGTCGCCGGCGCTCAGCGTAGTGGCGGGCTCGGCAAACTCCTGGTTGACCGCGAAGAGTAGGCGTCCCGTGTAGCCCGCGAGGCGCGGGTAGTCGCCCACCAGGCGCTCCCACAGCGACCCCACCGTCGCCCCTTCCTCGAGGTGGAACTCTGCCTCGGAGCGACCGACAATATCGCGGTGGCCCGCGAAGAAGCGCACTCGCACCGTAACCATGGCTCTCTCCCTGAGACGGAACCTTAGCACACCGCACCAGAAGTGGCGAGGCGTTTAACCCTTATTATACTCTGCCGTAGGCTGGAAGCATCTGCCGAAGGGGAGGGGAGCGGGCGGGATCAGTCGCTAGGGCTCGTGATCTGCTCAGCGCGGGCGGCCCGCCGGCGGGCCTGCCGCTCTCGGAACCACCAGTGCACGCGCCGGTTCTGCCGCGAGATCTGCTGCGCCGAGCGGCGCGCGAGCCGGCCAAGAGGGCCGATCACGGGCATATCGCTGGCGGCCCAGCGCTGGAGCAGCAGCTTGATCTGGACCCGGCTCCAGCGGATGAGCCAGTTGCGCTGGCCGACCAGGGCCAGGCCGATCACCAGGAAGATCGCCCCGTTGACGATCGGCATCGGCATCCCGATCAGGCCGATCACGATCAGCGTCCAGCCAAGAATGGGCTTGAGCACAACCCAGGCGCCCACAAGAAGCGTGCGCAGCACAGTGAGTAGCAGCGTCAGTCCCATATCTATGGCCTCAGACTTCCAGATCTCGCTAGCAGAACCACGGCCCATGACTCAGCGAGGCCGCATCTATAGCATACCAGATCACCCTGCGACTGCGCAGCCGCATACCGGCCCTACCTGGCCGCCAGCCGCATACCGGCCAGCGGAGCGCGCCTCGGGATCGCCGGCCCCGGGCCGCTGGAAGAGCGACTCCTGGGCCGCCAGGCTCTCGAGGTCGAAGGGCCGCATGCCCTCAATCACATCCAGCAGCTCGGCGCGGGTGAAGCCGTAGGCGTCGATCAGCAGGGTAGAGCCAACGTCAAGGGGCGCCTGGCGATCGCCCGCGGGGCGCGCCAGGAAGGCGGTGTAGCGCTGGCCGTGCCCGGGGCGCAGCGAGACCCGCCAGGGGCCGACGGCCAGATGCTCGCCGTCAAGGGCCTGCTCCTGGTTGAGCGCCAGCACCAGCCGACGCCCCTGGCCCAGATAGATCAGCCCCAGCGGCGAGGCGCCAACGCGGGCCGCCCCCTCGCCCCAGACAAGCAGGGCCCTATCGACGCCGGCAGGCGGCCGCGAGGGGAGCCAGAGAGGCCCGCCCTCCAGGGTGAGCAGCCCGGCCGGCTCGCCGAGCGACACCCACGACACCAGGGGCACCGCCAGGTCGGCGACCGACGAGCGCCGCGCCGCGCTGAAGTCGCCGATACCTGTCCAGGCCCGCTCGACATCAAAGGTCTCACGGATCTGCTCGCCCCCGGTCAGCCACTGCTCCTCGACCAGGCGCCAGGTGACGCGGCTGGTCTGGGCCGCGCCGGCCGGGCCCATCAGCTCGGTGGCCCCGCGCAGCAGGCCGTCCTCGCTATCGAGGGCCAGCAGCACCGTCACCCGCTCAGCCGTGGCGCCGGGGGCGTCGGGGGGAAGGCCCAGGGGGCTAAAGCCCGAGAAGCTGAGGATCTGCACGACGCGCCCGCTCTCACGCTGGCGCCCGAGCAGGCGCAGATCCGTCGCCCGCTGGGCCTGACGCAGGTACGCCGCCGGGATAGTCCAGGGTCCAGTCAGCATACGCTCGTCACGGGCCCGCACCTGCCCCTCCGGGCTGAGCGGCTGGTCGATCAGGGCCGGCTGCCCGGCCATGGCGCCCAGGGGCAGAGCCCCGTAGAGCGACGGCGCATAGGCGGCGTCGAGCGCGTAGGCAAGCCGGCCCTCGCCATCTCCGATCTGCAGCTCGTAGGGCGCCCCGCCATCGCGGTGCATAAGCTGGAGCCTGTGGCGGGCCGGGGTGTGCGGGTCAAGCCAGATGTCGGCCCGCATTGGCGCGTAGACATCATTATCGAAGAACCAGAGCGTCTCGTAGCGCCCACGCCAGACCCCGCTCCGCTCAGGCGGGGCCGTCTGGCGCGCAAGCGCCTTCGCGATCAGAGCCTGAGCGTCAACGGGGGGGCTCTGCCCACGCTCGACCACGCTCACCGGCTCGCGCATGAAACCTGGCAGCACCAGGACCGCGATCAGGGCCAGGACGCCCAGAGGCGCCAGGGCCACCCGCGTAAGGCGCCACGATCTAGCGCCTTGTCCGCCGGCCCAACCGGCCCGGGCCAGAAGCTTCGCCCGCAGGTCCTGAGGCAGCGTCCGCTCGCGCAGGGCCGCGCGCATAGCCCCCTCAACGGCCGGAAGGATCGTGCCCCAGGCCTGGTCGAAGGCGCGGCATGGCGCGCAGGTGGCAAGGTGGCCGCGCACGGTGCTGTGGCGCGCTGTGGCCACGGGGTCGATAAGCGCATCGCGCGCCGCCGCGCACTGCTCGCCGCTGACCCGGTCGGTGAGGGTGGCGCCCACCGCTGGCCCGAGGCCTCGGGCGCCAGCGATCAGGGCGGCGCGGGCAGAGGCCTCATCGCCGCCCAGGGCGCCGGCCAGGCGCGCCCCATCGTAGCCGAGCAGCAGATACAGGGCCAGGGCCAGGCGCTGGTCAAGGGGCAGACTATGGATCGCGAAGGGCGCGAAGAGGTTGACGCGCGCCGCGCCGCGGGCGCGCCCGCCCCGCCCCGCCTCGCGCTCCTCCTGACGGCGCGCGGCGGCCGCAAGGCGGGCCATCAGCGCGGGCTCATCGGGCGCGGCGCCCCCGGCCTCCAGAGCATCGGGGGACATCATATCGCGCAGCAGAGCGGCGGCGCGCCGCTCGTCGCCCGCGACAACCAGGGCGATCCAGTAGAGCGTGTCACCGTGCGCGTCGAGGCTCTGCTCCAGCAGCTCTGGCGGAGTCGTCATAGGCCCTTCTATAGCCCTGGCCGAGCGCCGCCCTCCTCGCGGTGCTCCTCATCAAGGAGTCGGTGAAGGCGCCAGATCGTCTCGACGCGGGCGCGGTGCCAGGCGGCGCTCTTGGGCCCCGTCTCGCGGAGCAGGACGACGCGCCGCAGGGCGAGGCTCAGGCGCTCCTCACGCGTCTCGGGGGGCTGCTGCTCGGGCTCGTTGGTCATAGCCAACCCTCTGGGCTGAGGCGCCGCGGCCTAGCGGGCCAGGACGGCGCCCGCGCGGTCGAAGCGGCGCCCGGCCCGCGCGCCCGGCACCGGCACGGCGCCGAGGATCTCTTCGATCACGGCGCCGGCCGTAACGCTGCGGATGCGGGCGGCGGGGCTGATGATCATACGGTGGCCGAGGACAGGGCCGGCCAGGATCTTCACATCGTCGGGCGTGACAAACTCCTGGCCCCTGATCGCCGCCCAGGCCTGGGCCGTGCGGTAGAGCGCGAGCGAGCCGCGGGCGCTCGCGCCGAGGTAGACATCCTCGTGGTGGCGGGTAGACGTCACCAGCGTGACGATATACTCCTCAACCAGGTCGTCCACATAGACGTCCTTGATCGCCTCCTGGAGGCTGAGCAGCTCGTCGATCTGGGCGACGATTGGCAGGCTATCGAGGGGGTGGGCGTGGCGCTGGCGCTTGAGGATGGCGATCTCGTCGCGGCGATCGGGGTAGCCGAGGTGCAGGCGCAGCAGGAAGCGGTCGAGCTGGGCCTCGGGCAGCGGGAAGGTGCCCTCGTACTCGATCGGGTTCTGGGTGGCCAGCACGATAAAGGGCGCCGGCAGGCCGTAGGTGACGCCATCGACAGTGATCTGGCGCTCCTCCATCGCCTCGAGCAGCGCGCTCTGGGTCTTGGGGGTGGCCCGGTTGATCTCATCGGCCAGCACGATCTGGGCGAAGACCGGGCCCTGGCGAAACTCGAAATCGCGGCTCTGCTGGTTGAAGATCGAGACGCCCGTCACATCAGAGGGCAGCAGGTCAGGGGTAAACTGGATGCGCTTGAAGCTGCCGCCGATCGAGCGGGCGATGCTCTTGGCGAGCACCGTCTTGCCGGTGCCGGGCACGTCCTCGAGCAGCAGGTGGCCCCGGCAGAGCAGGGCCACCAGCACCAGCTCGACGGCGCTACGCTTGCCGACGATCACCTGCTCGACATTCTGGAACACGCGCTCCGCAAAGCCCTTGACTGTATCCAACACAACCTCGCCGGTATGGTTCTGATGCAGAGGAGCCGACAGGCAGTATACCATGGCGGCTCGTCCGGCGGGGGTTAAGGATGTTAAGGGCCGCGCCCTCAGCCAATAGCGCTACGCGTCGGCGCGAAGCGCTATCGCCTCCCGCACCAGATCCTCGGGCACATCGTCGCGCACGGTCACGCTGCCGATGGCCGTGGGCAGCACCCAGCGCACCCGCCGCGCCTGCACCTTCTTGTCGCGCAGAGTGGTGGCGATCACCGCCTCGGGGTCAAGGCCGTGCGGCATCGTCACGGCAAGGCCGTAGGCCGCCAGCAGGCGGCGCTGCCGCTCGAGCAGGCCCTCGTCGCACAGGCCCATCGCCACGGCGATGCGGGCCGCGGCGTGCATACCGATGGCCACGGCCTCACCATGGAGCAGAGCGCCGTAGCCGATCAGGGCCTCGACGGCGTGGCCGATCGTGTGGCCGTAGTTCAGGGTGATGCGCTCGCCCTGCTCGCGCTCGTCGCGGCTGACCACGCCCACCTTCACGGCCACGGCCCGCCTGATGATCGCCGTCAGACGCAGGGCCAGCTCCGCGTCCTGGTCGGGCCAGCCGGCGAGGGGGCGCTCGTCCCAGTGATGCGCGGCGGCCAGCTCCTCGAGCTCGGCGAAGAGGCCGGCGTCGCTGATCACGCCGTGCTTGACCACCTCGGCCCAGCCGGCGCGCAGCTCGCGGGGCGCCAGGGTCGCCAGGGCGGCGGTGTCTGCCAGCACCAGGCGGGGCTGGTGGAACGCGCCGATCAGGTTCTTGCCGAGCGCGTGGTTGACCCCCGTCTTCCCGCCCACGGCGGCGTCGACCATCGAGAGCAGGGTCGTGGGCAGCTGGACCACGGCGATGCCGCGCAGCACGCTGGCGGCGGCGAAGCCCGCCAGGTCGCCCACCACGCCCCCGCCCAGGGCCAGCACGGCATCGCGCCGCTCGACGGCCCCGCCGATCATCCAGTCGTAGAGCCGCCAGAGCTCGTCGGCGCACTTGCTGGCCTCGCCCGAGGGCACGCCGTGGGTGTGGACGGTGAAGCCCGCCGCGCGCAGCCGGGCGGCCAGGGGCTCACCATAGGCCTGGGCCACGGCCGCGTCGCAGACCAGCCAGAGGGCGCCGCGCAGCCCGAGGTCGGCCAGGCGACCGGGCAGGCTCGTCAGGGCGCCGGCCTCGACGACGACGGGGTAGCTGGCGGTTGACGTAGTGACGATGAGGGGATCTTGCATAGTTTAGTTGGTCTCACGAGAGAATTGGCCCGGTCAGGATGGCCTCGAGCTCGCTGCCGGCGGGGTAGACCTCGGGGCTGGGGGGCACCAGCAGCAGGCCGTTGGCGCCAAGCAGCGACAGCAGGCGCGAGCTGCCCTGCGCCCCGGTGGTGCGCGCTACGAGGCGCCCGCCGTCGAGGCTGACCGTGACGCGCTGGAGCTCGGGGCGGTCGGGCGAGGGATGTATCGGCGCGGCCAGAGCCACGCGGGCCCGCGGGCGCCAGGGGCGCGCGTCGCCCTGCAGCGCCCGCAGGGCCGGCCGCACGAAGATCTCGAACGACACCAGGGACGACACAGGGTAGCCGGGCAGGCCGAAGGCCAGCTTCCCGCCGATGGTGGCGAAGGTCGTCGGCTTGCCCGGCTTGAAGGCGACCCGCCCGAAGTGGATACTGCCGAGCTGGGCAAATATGGGCTTGATCAGGTCGCGGGTGCCCATGCTCACCCCGCCGCTCGTGATCAACACATCGCCCCGCGCCAGACCGTCCAGGATCGCGGCCCGCTGCTCCTCGCGGCTATCACGGACGATGCCCAGGTCAAGGGCCTCGCAGCCGGCCTCGCGAACGGCCGCCAGCAGAGCGTAGCGGTTCGAGTCGTACACGGCGCCGGGCGGGCGCGCCGCGCCGGGCTCATACACCTCGTCGCCCGTCGCCAGCACCGCCACCCGCGGCCGCCGGGAGGCCCGCGCCCGGGCGAGCCCCAGCGTGGCGAGCAGGCCAACCTCGGGCACCCCGATCACTGCGCCCTGCTCGAGCACCGCCGCGCCCGCGGCCACGTCCTGGCCCACCGTGTGGACATAGTCGCCGGGCCGGATCTCGCGGGCGATGCGCAGCACGCCGTCGCGCTCCTCGGTCTGCTCGACCGGGATCATCGCGTCGGCGCCCTCTGGCAGCGGAGACCCGGTCATAATCCGCGCGGCCATGCCCGGCCCAATCAGCAGGCCCGGCGCGCCGCCGGCAGTCAGCTCGGCCACGACGCGCCGCTCAGCCAGGCCGTCGCCCGCCCGCAGGGCGTAGCCGTCCATGGCCGACTTCGCGACATCGGGGACGGGCCCGCTGGCTCGCAGCGTCTCGGCCAGCACGCGCCCGTCGGCCAACAGGGCATCGACCTCCTCGATGCCCAGGGGGGCGACGTGGGCCATGATAAGCCGCTGGGCCTCCTCGATCGCCACCATCGGGTAGGGCGACTCGCGCCGCATCTCGCTCATTGGTCACACTCCACCTGGGGCAGCCTAGAATAGGGCCATTCTACCACGGCCCCCCCCCCAGATGGCGCAAGCCCGTCGTCAGGCCGGCCCGCCCCCAAGCGGGATGCGGAAGCGCACCGTCGTCCCCCGGCCAACCTCGCTCGTCGCCCAGATCGTGCCGCCGTGGGCCTCGACGATGCGCCGGGCGATGGCCAGGCCGAGGCCCGCCCCGCCGCTGCTGCGCGTCCGCGAGCGGTCGGCCCGGTAGAAGCGGTCGAAGATCAGCGGCAGATCCTCGGCGCTGATGCCCGAGCCACTGTCGCGCACCGCGAAGACGAGCGACCGCTGACCGCTGACGGCCGCCGGCG
>JAAXUL010000142.1 GCA_013336035.1 Chloroflexales bacterium | reverse complement strand
CCCGCCGCCACCGAGGCGCCGGCTGCCACCCCGGCGGCCGGCACCTCGGAGCAGCCCGAGATCGCGGTCGTGGTCAAGATCACCGGTATCCCCTGGTTTAACCGCTTTGAGGAAGGCGTCACCCAGGCAGCCACCGATCTGAACGTCAATGCCTACCAGGTCGGCCCGGCTCAGGCCGACCCGGCCCAGCAGGTCAAGGTGATCGAAGACCTGATCGCCCGGGGCGTCGATGCGATCGCTGTCGTCCCCGACGACGCCAAGTCGCTCGAGCCGGTGCTCGCCAGGGCCAGGGAGCAAGGCATCATCGTCGTCACCCACGAGTCGCCCGACCAGGTGGGGAGCGAGTATGACCTGGAGCTGATCGACAATGTGAAGTTTGCCCACCACGCCTGGGATACCCTGGTCCAGTACGCGGGCGACAGCGGGGAGTACGCGGTCATCGTCGGCTCGCTGACCGTGCCGCTGCACAACTTCTGGGCCGACGAGGGTATCAAGTACGCCAAGGAGAAGTACCCGAACCTCACGCTGGTCACCGAGCGCATCCCCTCGGGCGAGGACCAGGAGCTGTCGCGCCAGAAGACCCTCGAGCTGCTCCAGGCCTACCCCAACCTGAAGGGCATCATCGGCTTCGGCAGCCTCGGCCCTCCTGGGGCGGCGCAGGCCCTGCGCGAGAAGGGCCTGACCGACAAGATCGCCGTGGTCGGCAATGTTATCCCGAGCCAGGGTGTCCCATTCCTTGAAGATGGCTCGCTCAAGCAGGGTCTGCTGTGGGACCCCAAGGACGCCGGCTACGGCCTGGTCTGGCTGGCGAAGGAGCTGCTGGCGAAGCAGCCGATCGCCAGTGGGTCTGAGATTCCCGGCATTGGGCCGGTGACGGTCGAGGGCAAGGTGATCAAGGCTGACGCGATCATCGACATCACCAAGGATAACGCGGCGAGCTTCGGCTTCTAACCCTGACTATGCCGGCGGAGCCTCTTAGCTGCAAGGCAAGGGGCTCCGCTGTGCCGCTACGAATGCGCCATGGCCGAGTCGCCCTTCCTTGTGATGCGCCAGGTAAGTAAGCACTATAGCGGTGTCCAGGCCCTCGACTCTGTGGACTTTGCGATCAGGCCCGGCGAGACCCACGCGCTAGTAGGGGCGAACGGCTCCGGCAAATCAACCCTGATCGGGATCATCGCCGGTGTCACCACGCCTGACCCCGGCGCCCAGATCGTGATCGCCGGCCAGGCCGTGCGCCACTACCACGCCATCGATGCACGGCAGCACGGCATTGAGGTGATCTACCAGGACCTCGCGCTCTTCCCCAATCTGACCGTGGCCGAGAATATCGCGCTCAGCCAGCTGATCGTGACCGGGCAGCGGCTGATCCGCTGGCGCGCGGTGCGCGAGCTTGCCCAGCGCGCGATGGCGCGGATTGGGGTGCGCCTGCCCCTCGACGCGCTGGTGGCCGATCTCGCCCTGGGCGACCAGCAGCTTGTCGCAATCTGCCGCGCGCTCACCCGCGAGGTCAGGCTCGTGATTATGGACGAGCCGACGACCTCGCTGACAAAGCAGGAGATCGATGCGCTGCTGGCCGTGGTGCGGGATCTGCGGGCCAGGCGCATCGCGACCCTGTTTGTCAGCCATAAGCTCGACGAGGTGCTGTCCATCGCCGACCGGGTGACGGTCCTGCGCGATGGCCGCACGGTGGGCCTCGTCCCCGGACATGAGCTGGACGACGCGAGGCTCACCATGCTGATGACGGGCCAGCAGCTGGTAGCCACTCACTACACCGCACCGCCCGCGGCCCAGCAGGCACTGCTCGCGGTGCGACAGCTCACGAAGCGCGGCCAGTTCCAGGCGATTAGCTTCACGCTCGCCCCCGGCGAGATTATGGGCATCACCGGCCGGCTCGGCGCGGGGCGCACCGAGCTGGCCCTGGCGCTGTTCGGTGTAAGCCCAGCCGATTCTGGCGAGATCTTGATCGCGGGCCAGCCTGTGCGCATCCGCTCGGTCCAGGACGCGATCCGCCTGGGGATTGGCTACGTGCCGGAGAACCGGCTGCTGCAAGGGCTAGTGCTGCCACAGTCGGTCGGCCGCAATCTGGTGCTGACCGTGCTCGACAAGCTCCTGCGCCGGACCGGACTGTTCGACAAGGGCAAGCTGCGTGCGCAGATCGACACCTGGGTCGAGCGCCTGGCGATCAAAAGCCCCTCTATAGACGCGCCGGTCCAGACGCTCTCGGGGGGCAATCAGCAGCGCGTGGTCCTGGCGAAGTGGCTGGCGACCGGGCCGCGCATCCTGATCCTGGACGGGCCGACCGTCGGCATTGATGTGGCGGCCAAAGGAGCGATCCACGCGCTGATCCGGGACCTGGCCAGGCAGGGCCTGGCGATCATCATGATCTCGGACGAGCTGCGCGAGCTGTTCTATCACTGTAACCGGATCCTGGTGATGGCCCGGGGGCGCTTTGTGGCCGAGTTTGACCCGGCGCAGGCCGCGGAAGACGACATCCAGATGTGTGTTGAGGCGACTGACGAAAGGGTCCTTGTGTGAGGCACGTGCTCAGGCGGCACGAGAGCTATGTGTTTGCGGTGCTGGTTGCGTTTTCGCTCATCGTCGCCGCGGTCAACCCTGGCTTTCTAACCCTGGAAAATCTCTTTGACCTGCTGAAGAGCTACGCCATGCTGGGCATCCTGGCGGTCGGCGTGCTGGTGGTGCTGATCGCGGGCGGCATCGACATCTCGTTTACCGCCGTCGCCACTGTGGCGGTCTACACAACGATGATCCTCATAACACGCTACGGCGGCAATATCCTGATCGCCTTTGGGCTGTCCAGCCTGATCGGTCTGACGCTGGGCCTGGTCAACGCGGTGATCATCTATACGTTTCGCATCCCCAGCATCATCACCACCATCGCGACCCTGAACATCTACTATGGCCTGCTGACGGTCGTCTCGGGCGGCAAGTGGATCTCGATCCTGCCGGCGTGGTTCCGCGACTTCGCCGCGATCCGGGTCTTCACCCTGACCAATGCCGGCGGCGCGCCGTATGGCCTGTCGATCATGAGCCTCATCTGGCTGGCGGTGGTCGTGCTGGTCTGGGGCGTCCTGCGCTACACCCTCGTGGGCCGGGGGATCTACGCGCTGGGCGGCAGCCCCACCTCGGCCCGACGGGCTGGCTTCAACCTGCTGGCCCTGCATCTGTTTGTCTACGGCCTGATGGGCGGGCTGGCCGGGCTGGCCGGCCTGATCCAGGCCCTGCTGGTCCAGACCGTCGCCCCCAACGCGCTGGTCGGCAAAGAGCTGGACGTGCTCGCCGCCGTGGTCCTGGGCGGGGCCAGCCTGAGCGGCGGCAGCGGCACGCTCACCGGGACCCTGCTGGGGGTCGCCCTGGTCGCCGTGCTGAGCAATGGCCTGACCATGATGCGCGTCCCATCATCCTGGTACGGCGTCTGTATCGGGCTGGTCATTATCGCCAGCGTCAGCCTGAGCGCCTACCGGCGCAAGGCGCGCGTGCGGCGCCCGATCATCGTTGCGGCCGAGTGAGCAGGAGCTACGAGCGTGGAGCGTCGGAGATACTCAGAGACCGCTACCTTGAGCCTGGTGCTGCTCGGCGCCTGCGGGCTGATGTGGCTGCTGAACGGCGGCCAGTTTCTGCGCGTCGCCACCTTCCAGTCGATGGCCTTTCAGCTGCCCGAGCTGGGCTTTCTCGCGCTGGCGATGATGGTGACCATGCTGACCGCGGGCATCAATCTGTCGATCATCGCCTCGGCCAACCTGTCCGGTATCGTCACGGCCCTGATCCTGACCCAGACGATCAGGCCGGACACCAGCGGGGCCGTGGCGGCGGGCCTGATCGCGCTGGCCATCGGCGCCGGTCTGCTCACCTCCGCCCTGATCGGTGTGCTCAACGGCCTGCTGATCGCGCTGCTCGAGGTGCCACCGATCCTGGTCACCCTGGGCACGATGATCCTGGTCAACGGCCTGGCGATCGTGGTGACGCGCGGGTATGTCATCGCGGGCTTTCCCGAGTCGGTCCTCTTCATCGGCAACGGCCTGGTCTTCGGCGTGCCGGTGCCGCTGATCATCTTTCTGCTTGGGGCGGCGCTGATGGGCCTGATCTTGAGCGCTACCCAGCTGGGGGTGCAGATCGTCATGCTCGGCTCGAACCCGACCGCCACGTTCTTTGCCGGGGTCAACACCGTGGCGGTGCAGATCCAGACCTACCTGCTCTCGGGCCTCTACGCCGGAGTCGCGGCCATGATCATGATCGCGCGCTTCAACTCGGCCAAGGCCGACTATGGCGCGTCGTACCTGCTGCTGACGGTGCTGGCGGCGGTGCTGGGCGGCACCAGCGCCGCCGGCGGCTTCGGCACGGTCAGCGGCCTGGTGCTCGCCCTGGTCATCTTGCAGGTTATCTCCAGCGGGCTGAACCTGCTCGGCGTCAGCAGCTTTCTGACCATGGCTATCTGGGGCGGCGTCCTTATCCTGGTGATGGCCGTGAATGACCTTCGACAGCGCGCCTATGCGCAAAGGCGGACGGTATGACCACTCTCCTGGGCGTCGATCTCGGCACGACCGGGCTCAAGGTCGCCCTGCTGCGCGAGTCCGGCGCGCTCGTCGGCACGGAGTACCGCGACTACCCGCTGCTGTCGCCGCAGCCGGGCTATGCGGAGCAGGACCCGGAGGCCTGGTGGGCGGGCCTGGTCACGGCCACCCAGGCCCTCAAGCAGCGCTACCCGACCGAGTTCGCCGCAATTGAGGGGATCGGCCTCTGCGGCCAGATGCACACCCAGGTCTACCTCGACCGGGACGGCCAGAGCCTGCGCCCGGCGATCACATGGATGGACCAGCGCGCGAGCGCGATTGTGGCGGAGCTGAACCAGGACGCGGCGACCCGGCAGCTGATCTTTCAGGAGGCGCACAACCTGGCGACGACCACCTACACCGCCCCCCAGGTCAGCTGGGTGCGCAAGCACCAGCCGGAGGTGTGGCAGAAGGTGGCCCGCATCCTGGTCGCCAAAGACTTCCTCAAGCTCAGGCTGACCAGCCGCGCGGTCACCGACTATGCCGAGGCCAGTGGCACGCTGCTCTTCGATGTGTCGAAGCGGGCCTGGTCTGAGCCGCTCTTCGACCTGTTCGCGATCCCCCGCGCGCTATTCCCCGAGGCGCTGCCCTCGGACGAGCTGATCGGCCAGGTGACAGCGGCGGCGGCGGCTCAGACCGGCCTGAAGGCGGGCACCCCAGTCGTGAACGGTAGCTCAGACAACTCGGCCTCGGCCCTGGGGGCGGGCATGCTCCACCCCGGCCAGGTCACACTGATCATCGGCACGGCGGGCGTGATCACGGTCTGCTCGGACCAGCCGCTGCCCGACCCGGCCAACCGGACCCTCTGCTGGCACTACTGCCTGCGCGACCGCTGGGTGACGCTGGGCATCACCCAGACTGCGGGCGAGTCGCTGAACTGGTTCAAGCGCGCCTTTGACGGCGGTGAGGCCGGGGGCGCTGCCGGGGATGTCTTCGAGACGTACAACCAGGCCGTCGCCAGCGTCCCCGACGGCTGCGACGGCCTGGTCTTCTTGCCCTACCTGAACGGCGAGCGCACCCCCTACTGGGACGCGGACGCCCGGGGCCTGTTCTACGGCATCAGCCTGACTACCGAGAAGGCCCACTTCATCAAGGCGGTCATGGAGGGCGTCTCGTTCGCCCTGCGCCACAACGTTGAGACGGTGGAGTCGCTGGGGATCACGGTCAATGAGATCCGTGCCGTGGGCGGCGGGCTGCGCAGTCCGGTCTGGCTGAATGTCCTGGGCAAGATCCTGAAGAAGCCCATCGTCACGGTGAGCGTGCCCGACACCGCCAACCTGGGCAACGCACTGCTCTGCGGCAAAGCCCTGGGGCTCTACCCCTCGCTAGAGGAAGCGAGCGCCAGGATGGTCACGACCGACCGGCGCGTCGCGTATGTCGACGGGACGGACACGTACGAGCGGCAGTATCGCATCTTTCTGGAGCTGTACGAGCAGCTCAAAGGGACCTTCAAGCACTCGGCAGACACGAGGTAGGATGGAGCAAGGTATGACCTTCGAACGATCCACCTGGACGACCAGAGTAGGCCTGGCCCAGATGCTGAAGGGCGGCGTGATTATGGATGTGGTCACGCCCGAGCAGGCCCGTATCGCCGAGGAGGCCGGCGCCGTCGCGGTGATGGCCCTCGAGCGCGTCCCCGCCGACATCCGCGCCCAGGGCGGCGTCGCGCGCATGAGCGACCCCGAGCTGATTGTGGCGATCAAGGCGGCCGTGACCATCCCGGTGATGGCCAAGGCCCGCATCGGCCACTTCGTCGAGGCCCAGGTGCTCGAGGCCCTCGGCATCGACTATATCGACGAGAGCGAGGTGCTCACCCCGGCCGACGAGGAGCACCACATCAACAAGCACAAGTTTAAGATCCCGTTTGTCTGCGGCTGCAAGAACATCGGCGAGGGCCTACGGCGCGTGGCCGAGGGCGCGGCGATGCTGCGCACCAAGGGCGAGGCCGGCACCGGCAATGTGGTCGAGGCGGTGCGTCACGCCAGGGCGGTCTACGGCGAGATCCGCCGCCTGCAGACGCTGGGCGAGGACGAGCTGTTCGTCTACGCCAAGAACATTCAGGCCCCCTACGAGCTGGTGCGGCAGGTGGCCGAGAGCGGGAAGATGCCGGTGGTGAACTTCGCGGCGGGCGGGATCGCCACCCCGGCCGACGCGGCGCTGATGATGCAGCTGGGCGTGGACGGGGTCTTCGTGGGCTCGGGCATCTTCAAGAGCGGCGACCCGGCCAGGCGGGCGCGGGCGATCGTCGAGGCCACGACACACTACAACGACCCCGAGATCATCGCCCAGGTGAGCAAGGGGTTGGGCGAGGCCATGGTCGGCATCGAGATCAGTACGATCCCCACCCAGCAGCTGATGGCCCAGCGTGGCTGGTAGCGAGCGCAGCGGCCTGGCAGCATGAGCGGGCGCCGCAAGCGCCCGCTCGTGGATTCAGTTGCCATCAGGCTGAGACTCACGAGGCAGCCTCACCCCTCCTGGGTCACGCCCTCCAGGAGCGAGACGGGCTGCCCCCACGCGCCACCAAAGACGAAGCTCCCGAGGGGCTTGCGCGTCCGCTCGGCCAGCTCGCGCGCGTACAGCGGCTCGGGCAGAGTCGCGGGGTCGCCCTGGGCGCCGATCACCAGCACGGTGAAGGGCGTATGGTTCTCGGGGATGGCGAACGCGCCGCGGGCCTGCTCCGGGTCGAAGCCGGCCAGCTGATGCACGCTCAGCCCCAGCGCGGTGGCCTGGACGGTCAGGTTCGCGACGGCCTGGCCAAGATCATAGAGCGCGTAGGGGTTCGGCGTGCCGGGCTCGCGCTGCTGCTGGGCCACGGTGAGCACCAGCAGCGGGGCGTGCTGGGCCCAGATCCGGTTGCCCTCGACGAGGGTGCCAAGCAGCTGGGCGAAGGCCGCCTCGTCGTCCCTGGGGACGACCAGAAAGCTCCAGGGCTGGACGTTGCCCCCCGAGGCGGACCAGCGTGCGGCCTCGAGCAGGCTGAGCAGCTGCTCGGGCGCCACGGGGGTGGGCGCGAAGGCCCGGGGGCTCCAGCGCGCCTCGAGCAGCGGGTGGATCGGGTGGTCGGTGACGGCTGATTTGGTGGTCATGAACATGCTCCTCGTATAGCAAGTGCGTGGGGCGGAACTGCTGGCTCGTGCCGGAGTCTGGCCGATTATACGCCCAGCGACGTAGGGGTGGATGGCTGGTGACCGCTCACAAGGGGAATGTGGGGCTGGCGCGCGCGGGCGCCGCCGTGCTGGAACTGGGCTGCCTGGTGGATGAATGCCTCCAGGCGGGTGCGGATATTGGTCACGCCCTGCGCGTCGAAGACCACGTCGAGCCAGGGCACGCCCCCGACATCGTGGCGCACCCGGCTGCCCATCGCCGCCGAGACGATGCCGCCCAGGCAGAGGAAGGGGACGAGCTGGATGACCCCGCTGGCGCCGTGCTCGACCAGATCCATCGCCTCGGCCCAGTCCACGCCCCCGTTGGAGATCTCGGGGCTGTAGTGCGGCCTGACGTGGTTCCGCAGCACCTCGGCGCTGGCTGCGTAGGGCTGCCGCTCGGTGAACAGGGGCTTGACCGGCTCGACCACCCGGCGCTCCAGCGCCCGCAGATGGTTGTCCGCCGCCGCGACCTGCGCGTAGGCCGTATGGTCGTCGGCCGCCAGGGCGCGCTCCATCAGGCCGAGGTTGAGGCCGTAGAAGAGCTTGTAGTAGCGGTTGACCTCGACCTCGCCGCCCAGGGCCTCGATCTGCCGGGCCAGGTCCAGGTTGAGGTAGGGGTTGTAGAGCAGATATTCGCCCACCAGCACGATGCGCGGGCGCAGGCGGCTGCGATCCTGTGGGATGGCCGCGAAGCGGCGAGCGCCCCACTCCAGCGCGGCGGTGACGGCGTCGATCGCGCCACTCTCGGTCGCGGCGACCACGCGGGCCAGGGCCTGCTGGTAGGCCGCATCGCTCGCGCCCGGCTCGAGTTCGTAGGGGCGAATAATCTGCTGGAGCTGGATCAGCAGGTCGACCGCGACCATCCCGCACCACGACAGATCGCCGATCAGCGCGTGGGTCTCGCCCAGCCCCTCGAAATTATTGCCCGGGACCGGGGTCATGATCTTCACCGCGCCCAGCCCGTGCTCCCGCAGGATCTCGCGCTTACGCACGCCAAAGTTGACGAAGACGCACTTCGTCGTCAGATCAGGCACATGCAGCGCCGCCCGCTCGGGGTCGAAGCCCGGCTGGCGCGCGCGCTGGAACAGGTCGCCCAGGGTAATCACGAAGTAGAGGCACTCGCGGCCCCGGCAGACCTGCATCCCCAGGTCGAGCGACTCGCGCGTGGTCAGGGGCAGGGCCTCGGCGTGCTGGCCGTGGGCGCGGTAGGCCGCCGCCATCGCCTGGAAGTGGTCGCTGATGCCCGGGAAGTAGATGGTCCGCGCCTGCTCGTTGGTCGCTGTGGTCGTCATAGCAGCACTCCTTTGCTGAGCCTCAGGCTGTCCAGGAAAGCCTCGCAGCGGGTGATCACGCCGGTGTCGGCCGTGTGCTCATCGAGCTCGAGCTCGAGGAAGGGCTTCGCCCCCAGGATCTCGCGGAAGAACCCCAGGAAGAAGGCGTCCGGGTTGCAGCAGAAGTTGGTGACGTAGATCGCGTTGAGGCGCGGGTCGTCGCGGATGATCAGCCCCGCGGCGATCACCGCCCCGCCACTGGGCGCGCAGACGTTGGGGTAGTGGCCGGCGATGTTGATCGTATCGAGCGGGAGAAAATCGAACGGGATGGGCAGCACGCCCAGCTTGCGCAGCTTGTAGGGCAGATCCTGGCAGACCTCGAGGTCGGCGGTGTTGTACGAGCGTCCGACCAGCACGACGGCCGGCTGCTCGTCGTTGAGGTTGGCCAGCACCTCGCGCCCGCGGTGCCGGATAGCGGCGTAGAATGCCTCCTGGGCCGCGATGGCCGCGGCGTCGGCCGCGGCGACGCGCTCGGGCGCAACGCCTAGCTCGCCCGCCAGGGCGCGCAGGTCGCGCTGCCGGGTGGCCGTGTCGCGCATATGCAGCGAGAAGACCAGCAGCGGTGTGCGGATCGTCCGCGCCAGGTGGGCACGGGCCAGGTAGGGCGCGGCGGCGATGAAGGTGCAGGTGTTGCTCTCGCGCTGGCCCTGGGCCAGATCCTCGCGGTCGATCACGCTGGGCAGCAGGATCACATCCACGTCTCTGGCCGCGAGATCAAGGGCGTGCCCGTAGAGCAGCCTGGCGGGCAGGCATGACTCGACCTCGGCGTGCGCGAGGGTGGCCCGCAGGATCTGGGCGCTGGTCGGCTCCGAGAGCACGACCTCGACATCCAGGGCCGCGAAGAAGGTGCGCCAGTAGGCGAAGAAGTCGAACGTAGTCAGCGCGCGGGGCAGCCCGACGCGCGGCCGCCCGCTGCGCGGCCCGCTCGGCGGGGCGTAGTCGCCCAGGAGCAGGGTGGCGCGCTCGGCGAACAGGTCGGGGATGCGCGCGAGCCGGCTTGCCTGGGCCTGGCGCTGCCCAAGCTCCTCGAAGATATCGCAGCGGGCCCCATAGAAGATCGGCGGCTCGCCCGCGATCGTGATCTTGCTCACCTCGCAGAGGTTGGGGCAGGCCCGGCATTCGAAGGTGCTCGTCTCGTAGTGGCGTGCGCTCAGGTCAAAGCCCTTGAAGCGGGTCGCCGCATTCTCACCGGCGCGCTCGCGCTCGGCCAGGGCCTCGTGGGCCAGGATGGCCACCCCGATCGCCCCGGTGACATCGTGATGCGGCGGCACGATGACCGGGCGCTCGAGCAGGGTCTGGAAGGCCGCGACCACGCTCTGGTTCCAGGCGACCCCGCCCTGGAAGAAGACCTTCTTGCCGATCGCGCGGTTGTTCACCACGCGGTGCAGGTAGTTCTCGGCGATCGCGTAGGCCAGCCCGGCGGTGAGCTGGTCGAGGCCGGCGCCCTGCTGCTGGTGGTGGATGACGTCCGACTCCATAAAGACCGTGCAGCGCTCACCCAGCCCGGTCGGGCGCGCGGCTCCCAGGGCCAGCGCGCTGAACTCGGTCGTCACATCCAGGCTCAGGCGCTCGGCCTGCTCCTCGAGGAACGAGCCCGTGCCGGCCGCGCAGGCGTTGTTCATCGTGAAGTCCACCACGGTCCCGTGGCTCACGCGGATATACTTGCTGTCCTGGCCGCCAATCTCGAAGATCGTATCGACCTCGGGGTCGATCGCGGTCGCGGCGCGCACCTGCGCGGTGATCTCGTTGCGCACCACGTCGCCGCCCACGAAGTCGGCGGTCAGGTAGCGCCCTGAGCCCGTGGTGCCCACGCCCCGCACCGTCACCCGCGCCCCCGCCTCGGCCCACAGCTCGTGCAGGCCGCGCCGCACCGCCTCAAGCGGCTGGCCCGCCGTGGCGAGGTAGCGCCGGGCCACGACCTGGTGCCGCTCGTCGATCAAGACCAGGTTGGTGCTGATCGAGCCTACATCGATGCCCAGGTAGACCGGCAGCGGCGCGGCGCCGACCTGGGGCGCGTGCGTGCCAGCGGGCGATCGGCCATTGCCGCTGGCCCCTGGCCCCTGGCCCACGTCGGTAGCGGGGGCCAGGGTAATCGGGCTGCTGTCGTGGGCTGGCAGGGCGATGGTGCTGGTATCGTAGGCCGGCAGCGCGAAGGCGCAGCTGCTGAGCGCGGGCAGCGGCTTGTGGTTGCTCTGCTCGGCGTGCGCCAGCTCCTCCAGCGCGGCGAAGCCCTGGAAGGCCGGGGCAAGCTCAGCCGCGGTATCGATCACGAGCAGGGCGGTGCCGATGGCGGCCATCAGCTCATGCCGCCGCGGGATGATCAGCTGCCCCGGCTGGAGGTCGAGCACATGCTCGAAGGCGCGCACGACGCCCTGGTTGTAGGCGACCCCGCCCTGGAAGATGATCGGCGGGGTGAAGGCCTTGCCTTTGCTGATCACCCCCTTGAAGTTGCGCGCCAGCGCCAGGCAGAGGCCGGCGAGGATGTCGGGCAGCGGGGTGCCGCGCTGCTGGAGATGGATCATATCGGACTTGGCAAAGACGGTGCAGCGCCCCGCGATGCGGGCGGGGCTCTGCGACTGTGCCGCCAGCGCGCCAAACTCGCCCTCGATCGCGATCCCCAGACGCTCGGCCTGCTGGTCAAGAAACGAGCCCGTGCCAGCGGCGCAGACCGCGTTCATCGCGAAGTCGCGGATCACCAGCCGGCCCTGGGCCGCATCCCACTCCAGGTCAAGGTACTTGCTGTCCTGGCCGCCAATCTCGATCACACTGCGCGCCTCGGGGTGGAAGGCGCTCAGGGCGCGCGTCTGGGCGACCAACTCGTTGACGTGCCGGCCACCGAGCTGCTGGGCGATGCGCTCGCCACCCGAGCCGGTCAGCCCGACGCCGACCACCCGGCCGAAATCGAGCTCCTGTGCGAGGTCGCGCAGCGCCTGGAGCAGGGTGGCGCTGGGGCGCCCTTGAGCGCGCAGGTAGCGGCTCGCGTGGAGCGTGGTGGAGGGGTCGATGACGACCACTTTGACGGTCGTCGAGCCGACATCGATACCCAGAAACAGGTCACTCATCAGGCGCTCTCCTCAAATACAGTGGGCTCGCTGCGGTCAGCATCGGCACGCCAGGCGGGCCTCTTCCCGGGAATTGAAGAGGCCCG
>JAAXUL010000766.1 GCA_013336035.1 Chloroflexales bacterium | reverse complement strand
CCATCTCCAGAACCCGATCGTATGTATCAAACAGATAGATCCCGCCGCAGTCCATTTCGGTGATCTGCAGCCCCAGCTCGAGACAGTGGGGCCAGGCGACCTGCGGGTCGGTGGCGGTGGCGAGGATGCGGGCCAGATCGCGCTGGGCAGCGACCAGCGCTTCCGCCCGCCGGCGCTCGGTGATGTCGATGAAGGTCACAACGATCTGCTGCAGCGTCCCCGCGGGGGAGAGCTCGGGGTAGGCCCGCACCAGCACCCAGACCCGATCTCCGCGCTCAGGGCGGTTGCAACCGAGCACCAGGTCGCGGATGGGCTGTCCCGTGGCGAGGATCTGATTGACTGGGTACGCTTCTACGGGCATCAGGGTGCCATCCTCGCGCACAAAGGACCATGCCGGGTCTATGGCGACCTTCCCAGTCAGCTGATCGAGGGAAAGGCCCATCAAGCGGGCCGCCTCGTCGTTGGCGAAGAGGATCCGGGTGTCGGGCGCGTGGACGACTACCCCGGCGAGGAGGTGCTGGAGCAGCAGTGGCTGGAGGCCTTCGAGTGCAGGCAGGTTGATCATAGCAGCCTCACGAGCAGATGGCGAACCGATCCGCGTCCCACAGGTATATTGTCCCACCAGGGTGTGACCAGACCCTCTGGTCGTGACAACGATGATGGCGATAAGGCCGGCTCCGTGGTGAACTTCGGCGCACTGACGTCACGTGGGAGCGTGAGGGTGAAGGTGCTGCCTGCCCACTCGACGCTGGTCACGGCCACCTGGCCCTCAAGGCGATCCAGCCGGAGGTGTTGGGGAGCTGGGCGATCACGCCTCGCCCGCCGGCGACGAGCCCGGGCCAGGTATGGCCTAACTAGCGGAGAGCGATGCGGGACTGAGGCAGCAGGGTGTCGAACTGAATCCTGATGAGAGCATGGGAGCAGGACACTCGGCACAGATCTTGCTACTATAAGCAGGATGCCCACTTACACCCTTCGTCGGGAAACGCATCGCTCTCCCGACCTTATACACGACAGAACCTATGGGGGAATCCTCTGACCTGCCGACCCTGGCCAATGGAGGCCATCTGCCGGCCAGCAACGCCATGAGCCCCGAAGCGGTGCTGGCCCAGATCCGCGGGCTATCCGCCGAGGACCGTGCCCGGCTCGAGATCGCGTACGCAACCCTGCGCCGGGACGTCGAGGCCCGCGCCCGCGCGAGCGAGGAGTCGCTGCGCCAGAGCGAGGAGCGCTTCGCCAAGGCCTTCGCGGCGAGCCCTGACGGCCTGGTGATCAGCCGGCTGCACGACGGCACGATCCGCGAGATCAATACCAGCTTCCTCCGCATCTTTGGCCTCCAGCGCGACGAGGCCATCGGGCGCCGGTCTACCGATCTGGAGCTGTTCGCCGACCCTGCGGAGCGGGCGCGGGCCCTGGCCCTCCTGCGCGCTGAGGGCCACGTGCGTAACCTCGAGCTGCTGATCCGCCGGCGCTCCGGCGAGCTCCGGACAGTGCTGCTTTCGATCGAGGCGATTGCGGTCGATGACGAGCCCTTGCTCCTGACCATCGTCCGCGATGTGACCGAAGCGCAGCGCGCGGCAGAGGCCGTACGCGCGAGTGAGGCGCTGCTGGCGGCGTTTCTCGAGCACTCGCCGAGCTCGCTCTTCATCAAGGATGCGGCAGGCAGGTACATCGTCGTCAACCGCGCCTTCTTGGCCGCCACTGGGAAGGCCGTCCACGAGGTGCTTGAGAAGACGGACCACGAGCTGTACCCGCCGGAACTGGCCGAGGTGTTCGTGGCTGAGGATCAGGAGGTGCGGGCGAGCGGTGCGAGCCGGCGCTATGAGGAGAGCTTTGCCCACGACGGTCAGCCCTACACCTTCCTCAGCCACAAGTTCCCGCTGCCCGGTGGCCAGATCGGCTGCGTCTCAACCGACATCACAGAGCGCAAGGCGGCCGAGGAGGCGCTGCGACACTCGGAGCAGGCGTTTCGCGCGCTTTACGAGAGCATGCGCGACGCGTTTGTCAGTGTGGACATAAACGGCACGATCCGCCAGCACAACCGCAGCTTTCAGGAGCTGCTCGGCTACAGCGATGCCGAGCTGGCGCAGCTCTCCTATCGGGACATCACGCCGCCGCAGTGGCACGCGCTCGAGGAGCGGATCGTGCAAGAGGAGGTCCTCACGCAGGGGTTCTCAGGGGTGTACGAGAAGGAGTACCGCCGCAAGGATGGCACGATCGTCCCGATCGAGCTGCGCACTGTGCTGATCACCAACCCTCAGGGCCAGTCCCCCCAGATGTGGGCGATCGTCCGCGACATCACCGAGCGCAAGCGGGTCGAGCACACCGCGCTCCGACGCTCCGCCCAGCTCCAGCGGCTGGCGGAGGCTGCGACCCGGATCCATGCCACGCGCGATGTCATGGCGGTCGCGCGCCTGGTGACCGAGGAGGCCCGTGCCCTGATCGGCGCGCACTATGCCGCCACGCGGATGACCGCCGCCGGCGCGGATCCGGTGATCAGGTCGGTGTCCTGCTCGGAGCAGTATACGCATTCGTACGGCGACGCTGAGGAATCTGACGCCTCGCAGCTCGACGCGCTGGTGTGCCGGACGAACCGGCCCCTCCGGCTGACTCAGACGGCGCTCGAGGCTCACCCGGCATGGGGAGGGCTCAGCGCGGAGACCGGCGCGCCCCGGCCGCGAGGCTGGCTTGCCGCCCCGCTGGTCGGGCGGGGCGGGCGGAATCTCGGCCTGATCCGGCTATCCGATCCGGCCGAGGACGCGTTTAGCCCCGATGACGAGGCCATCCTGGTGCAGTTGGCTCAGCTCACCGCCATCGCCATAGAAAACCAGCAGCTCCTGGCGGAAGAGCAGCGGGCGCGTGCCGCGGCCGAGGCGGCCCTGCGGCTGCGCGAGCAGTTCCTGTCGATTGCCTCCCACGAGCTGCGGACGCCGCTAGCCTCGGTGCTGGGCTACGCGCAGCACTTTCAGCGCCGCGCCGCCCGCGCCGGCACGCTGAGCGAGCAGGATCAGCGGAGCCTGCAGCAGATCATCACCCACGCCGAGCGGCTCAACCGCATGCTCGCCACGATCCTGGATGTGAGCCGGATCGATCAGGGCCGCCTCCAGCTGGAGCGCGCGCCGCTGAACCTTACGGCCCTGGTCCACGAGACGGTCACAGCCATCGCGGGGACAGTCCTCCACCAGCTGATCGTGACCGGCACGGAGCAGCCGTGCTGGGTGGACGGCGACGCCCTGCGGCTGGAGCAGGTGCTGCAGAACTTGCTGGGCAACGCGATCAAGTATAGCCCCGGGGGCGGCACCGTGACGGTGACGATCACGTCTGATCGGGAGCAGGTGCTGGTGCAGGTGCAGGATGCGGGCATCGGCATCCCCGCCGCGGATCTGCCGCATATCTTCGAGCGCTTCTACCGGGCCGGGAATGTCAGCGCCGACAATATCAGCGGGGTGGGGATAGGCCTGTTCGTCGTGCAGGAGATTGTCGCCCTCCACGGGGGCACGATCACCGTGGCGAGCGAGGAAGGCGAGGGGAGCACCTTCACCCTCACGCTCCCCCTGGTTGCCGCCCCCTGAAGCGGGCTGTGCGTGCAAAGACTACCGCACTCGTCGGGGACAGGTAGGGCACGGGGAGAGCTATGACCGCCTGCCGCCTACGCGCAGCCGGCCTGCGCGACACCCCATGATCGCTCTGACGGCCCTGGCCATGCGGGGTGATCGCGAGCGCTGTCTGGAGTCTGGGGCAACGGACTACCTGGCGAAGCCGGTCAGCCTGTGCACGCCCTGACCATGATCGCGACCTGGCTCGGACAGCCAGCCAGTGGGCCTACCCAGGCTGCCAGAGGAGACTCACGCTGAAGCGGCTGCCCTGGCCCGGCGTGCTCTCCACGGCGACGCTGCCCTGGTGGGCCTCGGTCAGGCGCCGCACCAGTGTCTAGTCATCGCGGGCGGGCCCCGCACGCTGCTGGCGATGTGCCTCAATCGTGGCGATGAGCGTGCGGAGGCTGAGGGGCTTGGGGAGATAGGCATCGGCCCCCGCGGCCAGGCACCGCTCGCGGTCACTGGGCATCGCTAGCGCCGTCACCGCCAGGATGGGGACGTGGGCCAGCGCGGGCTCGGCGCGGATGCGCCGGATGGCCTCCAGGCCGTCCATCCCCGGCATCTGGATGTCCATCAGGATCACGTCCGGCAGCTCCTCCTGGGCCTGCACGATCGCCTCGCGGCCGTTGCGCGCCACGCGCAGGTCATAGCCCTTGGCGCGCAGGTAGTCCCCGAGGGTCGCCAGCGTCTCCTCGTTGTCGTCGGCGAGCAGGATGCGCGGGCGCCCCAGCTGCGGGGCGACGACCAGCGCGGTCGGCACCGGCGGC
>JAAXUL010001557.1 GCA_013336035.1 Chloroflexales bacterium | reverse complement strand
GAGGGCGCCGACGATGTGCGCCAGTCGCGCGCGCGGGGCGAGCGGGTCACTATCGCCCCGCCCGCCACTATCGCCGACGGCATCCGCACCACCTCGCCCGGGCGCCTGACCTTCCCGATCATCCGGCGCTACGTCGAGGGCGTGCTCGTCGTCTCAGACGAGGCCGTGCTCGAGGCCCTGCGCCTTATGATGCTGCGCATGAAGCTGGTGGCCGAGCCGACCGGCGCCGTGGGCCCCGCCGCCGCGCTCGCTGGCCTGCTCCCGCCCGAGTGCCGGCGCGTCGGCGTGATCGTCTCGGGGGGCAACCTCGACCCGAGCCTGCTCACGACGCTGTGGTGAGGCGAGCCTTCCCCGGCGCTCCCAACAATTCCCTATGGCGCAACGTATAATGGACGTAGCTGTAGGGCTCAGCCATCGTCTGCGCCCCGATGGAGGCATTATGTCAATGGAGTCATTTCGCGACACAACGCGACAGATCCTCGAGAACCTGCTCAACGAGACGCCCAAGGCGGACCGGTACGAGCTGATCGAGGCCTACACCGAGGCCCTCACCAAGCTCTACGCCGTCGAGTCGCACAAGCTGCTGACCGAGGTGATCGAGGACGCCCGCACCCGCCTCGACGCCCGCCTCTCGCCCGACCCGGTGCGGCAGACGATCGCCGGGGTGCAGACGACGATCCAGGATATCTGGAACTCGCTCTGGAAGTAGCGCCCCCGCTCACAGCTCGAGGGTAAACTCGAACCTCGCCTTGAAGCGGCGCAGCTCCTTCAGCACCGGGCGGCCGAGGGCGAGGATCAGGGCGGCGTTGCCGATGGCGCGCAGCGAGTCCCAGGCGAACGAGGTGACCAGGTAGAAGGCCACGTAGCGCCGCAGCGTCTCGGCTAGCCCCATCCCGGGCGCCCAGGCCAGATCGCCCGGCGGGCTGAAGGGCCAGAACCAGAGGTTCATCATGGCGCCGAAGAGCAGCCCCCAGAGGTAGCCGTAGGCCGCCAGCAGCAGCAGCTCGCCCCACGACCCGGGGCGCAGCCGCCGCCCGATGGGCGCTACCAGGGCCGTGCACAGGCCCATCCAGCCGCTCACGAACATCTGGAAGGGCATCCACGGCCCCACCCCGCCGGTGATGATCGCCGAGACGAAGAGGCCCAGGGCGCCCAGCAGGAAGCCGAAGACGCCCCCGTAGACGTAGCCGGCCAGGATGATCAGGAAGAAGAAGCTCGGCGCGTCGCCCGGCCCGGCCGGCAGCCGTAGGGCCGCCACCGCCGCCGTCAGCACCCCGAGCACCGCCACCGCGCGCGTGCTCAGGCGCCCCCCGCTCAGCTCGGCCAGCAGCAGCACCAGCAGGGCCGGCCCCAGCACGGCGAAGATCAGGGGCGCCGCCGCGCCGTGGGCGCCGTCCGCCCCCCCCGCCGGCTGCTCGCTTAGAAAGAACGGGTAGAGGAAGGCCGCCAGGCCCAGGAGGCAGATCGCCGCCAGGGACGCGCCGCCCAGCGCCCGTGCCCGGCCCCGCGCCGGTGATGTTGTCGCGCCTGTCGCCATACCCCGCTATCTTACAGTAAAATACGCACGCCGCAAGCTCACTAACCGAGGAGGAATCGCGAGGCTCGAGCCGCTGCTGATCGCGAAGGGCGCCACCGAGATCGCCCTGCTGCCCGCCCTCGCCAACCGCCACGGCCTGATCGCCGGCGCCACCGGCACCGGCAAGAC
>JAAXUL010001556.1 GCA_013336035.1 Chloroflexales bacterium | reverse complement strand
CGCGAGCCGGAGGTTCCGTAGACCTCCTTGCGCTGCATCGCGTCCCACAGCGCTTCGCGGGTGTTGTCCGTGGCCCAGACGACCGCGTAACCGGCGCTCATGTAATGCCAGGTGTAGCGTGCCTTCTCCGGGACGCCTTCCTTCCAGTCGCTGCTCTTGGAGAGGTGCTCCCAGCGATGCGGACTCGGTTCCTGGATCGGCAACTTGCCCATGAAGTTGTCTTCCTCGATCCCCACCAGCGAGTTGTGCGCGTCGGTGCTGCCAACGATGCCGAACTTGAAGGGGTTCACGCCGAGCTGATGCCCTACTTCGTGGCCCGTGCCGCCGACGTCGACGTCGGGCGCGCCCTCGCCGCGCTGCGGCGCTGCCGGGCCGTCGAGTCCGCCTATATCAAGCCGCCCGACGCGGCGCCCTGAGCGCTCGCCGGGCCCCATACCCAGGAGTAGCCAAGTATGCCTACAGCCTCTTCCTCCGGGGGCCGCCCGCGGCGCCCCCGCAGCACGGCCGCAGTGTCAGCCGAAGGCTCGCCGCGCGAGCTGATCGTGATCAGCAGCTCCGCCGGCGTCGAGTCGTCCCTCCTCGGCGCCAGCGGCGAGGCCGCCACCCTCAACGAGATGCTGGCCGCCGCCGGCGCGACCATAAGCCCGCTCTTCGGCGGGCGGGCCGCTCGCCTGAGCCTGGGGGCCTCGCCCGTGGGCGAGGGCACACCCGATCTGACAATCTTCTACCACGTCGACGCGCCCGAGGGCGCCCTCGACCAGCTGGCCGAGCAGCTGCGCGAAAACCCTCTGATCGAGGCCGCCTACGTGAAGCCGCCGGGCGAGCCGCCCCGCTGGCTGAACGATATGCAGCCCGCCCTCGACGAGGCGCCGGACGTCACCGCCGACTTCTCGGAGCGCCAGGGCTACCTGAGCCCGGCACCTGCCGGCGTCGACGCCTTCCACGCCTGGGGCCTGTCCGGCGGCAGCGGCTCGGGCGTGCGGATCATCGACCTCGAGTGGAGCTGGCGCCTGAACCACGAGGACCTGCTCCAGAACCAGGGCGGCCTCGTGGGCGGCACGATGGCCGGCAGCGCCGACCACGGCACCGCCGTCCTCGGCGCGATCAGCGGCGACGCCAACGGCTTCGGGGTCACCGGCATCGCCCCCGACGCGACGATCAGCACCGTGGCCTTCTCGATGCCCACGGCCACCGCGATCAGGCTGGCCGCCGACAGGCTAGGCCCGGGCGACATCATGCTGCTCGAGATCCACCGCGCCGGCCCGCGCTTCGGCTTCCAGGCCCGCAACGACCAGCTCGGCTACATCGCCGTCGAGTACTGGCCCGACGACTACGCCGCCATCCGCTACGCCATCCAGAAGGGGATCATCGTCGTCGAGGCCGCCGGCAACGGCGCCGAGAACCTGGACGACCCGATCTACGAGCAGCGCCCGGCCGGCTTCCCCGCCAGCTGGACCAACCCCTTCAACCGGGCCAACCGCGACTCGGGCGCCATCCTCGTGGGGGCGGGCGCCCCACCGCCCGGCACCCACGGCAACGACCACGGCCCCGACCGCTCGCGCCTCGGCTTCTCCAACTACGGCGCCCTCATCGACGCCCAGGGCTGGGGCCGCGAGGTGACCACCTGCGGCTACGGCGACCTGCAGGGGCCTGTGGGCCAGGAGGATCTCTGGTACACCGACCGCTTCTCCGGCACCTCGAGCGCATC
>JAAXUL010000765.1 GCA_013336035.1 Chloroflexales bacterium | reverse complement strand
ATGGCGGCGATGGTCTGGTGGCGGCCCGCCACCTGCACGACGCCGGCGCCGTCGTGAGCCTCTACCACTGGCGCCGCCAGGGGGCCGAGGCTGACGCGAACTGGCAGCGCTGTCGTCAGCGCGACCTCAGCGAGTGCGACGCCGCCGAGGATGCGGGCCGTGTTGCGCTCGCCGCGCTGCTGCGCGCCGCGGACCTGGTGATCGATGCCCTGCTCGGCATGGGCATCACCCGCTCTGTCGAGGGGGATCTGCTGGAGATTGTCGGCGCCGTGAACGACGCCCGGGGGGCGCGGGGCGCCGTGCTGGCCATTGATCTGCCCACCGGTGTCAGCTCGGACACGGGGGCGGTCATGGGCGCCGCTGTATGGGCCGACCTGACGGTGGCCACAGGGCTGCCGAAGCGAGGCCTGCTGCTCTACCCGGGACGCTCCCGGGCCGGGCGGCTGGCCCTGGCCGAGATCGGGATCGCGAGCGAAGATCTGGAGGCGATCATGAGCGATACGCTGACGGCTGACTACGCGCGGCGCCTACTGCCCGCGCGCCCCGCCGACGCCCACAAAGGCAGCTTCGGCAAGGTGCTGGTGGTGGCCGGCTCGCTGCACTACCCCGGCGCCGCGTACCTGACCTGCGCGGGCGCCGCCCGTGTGGGCGCCGGCCTGGTGACCCTGGCCGGCGGGCGCACCGTGCTGGGCGTGGCCACCCGCCTGCCCGAGGCCACCGTGCTGCCTGTGCCCGAGGGCGACTGGGGCGCCGTCGGCCCGAACGCCCTCGAGGAGCTTGGCAAGGAGCTGGCAGGCTACGCCGCGGTGGTGCTGGGCCCTGGCCTGGGCAAGGGCGATGCGACGCGAGAGTTCATCCAGCGCATCTTTGGCCTGGACAAGCCCAAGTCGCGCGCCCGGGTGGGCTTTCTGATCGGCGGGGCCGACGCCGAGAGCCATCCCTCCGTCGGGCTGCCCGACCTGCCGCCCACCGTCCTCGACGCCGACGGCCTGAACCTGCTCGCCGAGATCGAGGACTGGCCGGAGCATTTGCCGAAGGGCGGCTTTGTCTTCACGCCCCACCCGGGCGAGATGCGGCGCCTGCTGAAGGTCGAGGCGCTGCCGGACGACCCGGTGGCCACCGCCGCCGATGCGGCAAAGGCCTGGGGCCAGGTGGTGGTGCTCAAGGGCGCCACCACGGTCGTCGCCAGCCCAGATGGGCGCACCCTTATGCACGACGGCGCCAACCCGGCCCTGGCCACGGCCGGCACCGGCGATGTGCTGGCCGGCGCCATCGGCGGCCTGCTCGCGCAGGGCCTTGGCCCCTACGACGCGGCCGCCCTGGGCGTGTACCTCCACGCCGCCGCCGGGTCACGCGTGCGCGACGAGCTGGGCGACGCCGGCACGCTTGCCAGCGATCTGCTGCCCGAGCTGCCACGTGCCATCAAGGCGCTGCGCGCGAGGAAGTGAGCGCACAGAGCAGCCAGCGCTGTGATCTGTGATCTGTGAGCAGGATTCACGGATCACGGATCACGCACCATGCGGCAACCAGGTGGCAAGGCGAACGGAGTGAGCTATGCGCATGGTAGATCTGATCGCGAAGAAGCGGGACGGTCATGCGCTCGCGACCGACGAGATCAGCTGGCTGATTGGGAAGTATGCGGCGGGAGAGATCCCCGACTACCAGATGAGCGCCTGGGCGATGGCCGTGGTCCTGCGCGGTATGGACGACCGTGAGACCTCTGATCTGACCCTGGCGATGGCGCGCAGCGGCGACCTGCTCGATCTGCACGACCTGGCGCCGATCACGGTCGATAAGCACTCCACCGGGGGCGTCGGCGACAAGACGACCCTGCTGCTGGCGCCGATGGTGGCCGCCGCCGGCCTGCCCGTGGCCAAGATGAGCGGGCGCGGCCTCGGCTTCAGCGGCGGCACCGTCGATAAGCTCGAGAGCATCCCGGGCTTTCGCACCGACCTCGACGCCGAAGAGTTCCGGCGCCTCGTGCGCGAGGTGGGCCTGGTGGTGGCCGCCCAGAGCGGCGAGCTCGCGCCCGCCGATAAGAAGCTCTACGCGCTGCGCGACGTGACCGCCACCGTCGAGTCGATCCCCCTGATCGCGGCCAGCGTGATGAGTAAGAAGCTCGCCGCCGGCGCCGACTGTATCGTCCTCGACGTCAAGTACGGCAGCGGCGCGTTTATGCACACCCTCGACGATGCCCGGCGCCTGGCTCGGGCTATGGTCGCGATCGGCAGCCTCGCCGGGCGCCGCGTGGCGGCCGCCCTCAGCTCGATGCAGCAGCCCCTTGGCCACAATATCGGCAACGCCCTCGAGGTGCGCGAGGCCATCGGGGCCCTGCGCGGGGGCGGCCCGGCCGACCTGGTCGAGCTCTGTCTGACCCTGGGCGCCCTGCTTGTGCGCCTGGCCGGGCTGCGCGAACGCGACGAGGACGCCCGCGAGCTGCTGGGCGGTGTGCTCGCGCGCGGCGAGGCCTGGGCGAAGTTCCGCCAGATGGTCGCTGCCCAGGGCGGCGACCTGGCCTATGTCGATGCCCCGGAGCGGCTGCCGGGCGCTCCGGTGCAGCTCGCGCTGCCCGCGCCACGGGCCGGCTATGTCGACGCCATCGACGGCATGGCCCTCGGCCTGGCCGTCAACGCTCTGGGCGGCGGGCGCTCGCGCAAAGATGATATGATCGACCCCGCCGTGGGCCTGTCTCTGAAGGCCAAAGTGGGCGACCAGCTCTACCTGGGGCAGCCCCTGCTGACCATTCACGCCGCCACGCCGGCCGACGCCGAGCGGGTGGCCCCGCGCCTGCTGGCCGCCTACCGCATAGGCGCGGCGCCTGTGTCTCCGCCCCCCCTTGTGGAAGAGATTGTGAGCTGACAATGCCGATCTACGAGTATCTCTGCCCCGAGTGTAACGGGAAGTTCCAGAAGCTGGTGCGCGGCTTCAGCGACCCGCCAGGCCTGGCCTGCCCCCGCTGTGGCGGCCAGCAGGTGCGCCGCGCCGTCTCGCGCTTCGCCACCCTCAAGTCTGAGGACGAGCGCATCGAGTCGCTGGCCGACCCCTCGACCCTCTCCGGTCTCGACGAGAGCGACCCCCGCTCGATCGCCCGCTGGGCGAAGAAGCTCGGCAAGGAGCTGGGCGAGGATGCGGGCGAGGACTGGGACGCGATGGTCGACGAGATGCTTGAGGAGGAGCTTGGAGAGGGGGACGATGAGGAGGGCGAGGGCCCATCCCGCTCTAAGGGCAAAAAGGGCCCCGATGATCTGGGGTGGGGGTAGGTGCCTCGCTATGCGCTCCTTTTTTCTGCGATCACTCTGACCTGGAACCAGGAGCGCTCGAGTTTTCCGTAGATACGACACGCTGCCTCGAACAGTCTTCTGCCCCCAACTCTGGCTATGAGCCTGTATCTTGGGGGCCATTTGTGGATGTAGGGCTTAGACTCGATGACCGCGAATCCCGCCTCGGTAAAAAGATTCCCAATGCACATAGGGCTCCAGCTATAAAGATGATGGTTTATATCATTCGGTTTATAGCTGTACGAAACGGATTCGCATGGCACGACAAAGATGGCCCTCCCGCCTGTTTTTAGCTTCTTGTGTAATCCCTTTAGCTCTGTGAGCGGTTGAAGCGTATGCTCTAGGGCGTTGTTCGAGATGATGACATCAACATACTCGTCCGGGACCTCTTCTACACTGTGAAACATCTCGATGCCATTCTTTCGCGCGATCTCGATGGCTGCCGGGTAGACTTCGACCCCGACCTTTTTGCTGCACTGGATGTTTTTTAGAAGATACCCCCCGCCACAGCCGAAATCCAAGACCTGGCTATTACTCGATATATATGCGGCAAACTTGCTGAGGTTCGCCCAGCCGCCAAACTCTCCAATAGGGGCGTGCCAATCGAAATACGTTTTATCATAATGGGAGCTTATTAAGTCTGCCATGAGCTTCTCCTTCTGGAAGACAGAAGATATCCCAGCCTCTCAGCAGCCTCTGCTATGTCAGATGGGTCGCCCGCCACACTTCTGCGGCGATACTGTGGCTATGCGCAGATATAGTACATCAAATTGCCTGCCTATGGTAACCTCGACACGCTAGGGAAGGAAGGGACCGATGCGTCAGCCCGGAACTGTCAGCCCCCGCGTCGCCGCCATCATCTTGCCGCTTATCCTGCTGCTCGCTGCCTGTGGCCAGAGCGCCCCAGCTGCGCCGCCGATAGCCGAGGGTGCGCCCACGACCGTGCGTCTGGCCTACTTCCCCAACCTGACCCACGCGGTCGCCCTGGTCGGCACCGCCAGGGGTACCTTCCAGGAGGCCCTCGGCCCGACTGTCACCCTGGACGTCAAGACCTTCAACGCCGGCCCGGCCCTGATCGAGGCCCTCTTCGCCGGCGAGGT
>JAAXUL010000141.1 GCA_013336035.1 Chloroflexales bacterium | reverse complement strand
CCCAGGAATTGAAGTCCTGCGCCCAGGCATCCAGGTGCTGGATGGGAAACTGTACGATATCTTCCTGCTGGACGTCGTAGGCGGGGAGGTCCGGGTCGAGGCGGCGCGGGTCGGGGGGGGCGATGGGGGCGCCGCCGCGGACGGCGATGGCCTTCAGCTTCTTGGCGCCCATGACGACCCCGGTGCCGGCGGGCTCGGCCATGTAGCGCCCCTCGGCCACAATGCTCGCGTAGGCGACCTCGGCCTCGCCGGCGGGACCCAGGCAGGCGACGGTGATATCGCCGGCAAGCTCTGCGCGCAGGGCCTCGTCGGTGGCGACTGTGTCCTGGCCGGCGAGGTGGGCCGCCGGGCGCAGGCGCACCTGGTCGCCATCAATAAATAGGTAGACCCAGTCAGGGGCCTGGCCGCGGACGACCAGCACGTCGTAGCCGGCCCGCCGGAGCGCCGCGCCCCAGTGACCCTGGGCCCAGCTATAGCCGATCGCGCCCGTGAGCGGCGAGCGGGTGCCGACCACAAAGCCGCCGGTGGCGAAGGCGTCGCTGCCCGCCAGGGGGCCGGCGGCGAAGATCAGCAGATTCTCGGGGGCCATGGGCGGCGTCTCGGGTGGCAGGTGGTGCCAGAGCAGCCAGGCAACGGCGCCCCGGCCGCCCAGGTAGTCGCGCTCGACTGTGGCGGGCAGATGCTGGCGCGCGTGCCCGCGCTCCAGATCGATGGTGAGGGTGCGCAGAGCCATAGTTGTGGTGGGCGGCTAGGAGATAGGGGGGGCCACATCGCCGGCCCGCGCCTATGTCGGCGGAAGCAGTCTGGGGTCGCGCCCTGCGCTGCCCCCCGCACTATTATAACGGTTGGCAGCGCCGGTGTGGTACAATGGCCATGCGCCAGTCTAATTTCTCCCACTCTAGTAAAGATGTCTGTCAAGAAAGCAGCCCCTCGCCGTTCGCCCGCCGCCCAGGCGCGGGCCGCACAGCAGAGCGGGCGCCGCCAGGAGGCACTGGCCCTTCTGGGCGCCCTCGACTGCCTGAGGGGTGTGCCCCCGAGCGAGCTGGCCCGGCTCAACGATCTCTGCGTCTTCCGCACCTTCCAGACGGGCGCCACAGTCCTCGGCCAGCAAAAGCATGATCGCTTCCTCTTCCTCGTCCTGCGTGGCACGCTCCAGCTGCGGCTGCGCGACAAGGACGGCCGCGAGGTTCTGATGGGCGTGCTCGCGCGCGGCGACTGCTGCGGCGAGGGCCCCCTCTTCGGTGACTTCTTTCGGCGTATGAGCGCCCTCGCGCAGAGCGACTGCCAGCTGCTTCAGGTTCCCCTGGCCGAGCTGCGGGCCAGCTTTGGCACTATGCCGATGCTATCTACGGCCCTGCGCCAGGTCTACAAGCGGCGCATGGTCGAGTGTACGCTGGCCCGCGTGCCCTTGCTCGGCCAGCTGGTGCCGATGGAACGCCTGGCCTTGGCGAACCTGCTGCAGCCGGCCCACTTTGCCCGCAACGAGCTGATCATGCGCCAGGGCGGCTCCGCCGACGCGCTCTACCTGATCGAGAGCGGCCAGGTCTCGGTCGAGCAGGGTGGGCAGACGCTGGCCACCCTCGGCGAGGGCGACTTCTTCGGCGAGATCGCCCTGCTCACCAGCGGGCCCCACGGGGCCGATGTCAGAGCCCTTACCCCGACCGATGTGCTGGCCTTGCCCGGGGCTGACTTCCATCGCCTGATCGAGGGCCGGCCCGACCTCGAGGCCCAGCTGCGCTCGGTTGTCGAGAAGCGCATCCGCAACAACGCCGCTATGCGCGGCGACGATTCTAGGGCCCGCGAGCTCGAGTTGGCCGTCTCCAGGGGCCTGCTGCGCGGCGACCATCTGCTGGTGCGCACCCCGAGCCTCTGCCCGCCAGGGTGCAGCATCTGCGAGCAGGCCTGCGCCGATAGGCATGGCCGCTCGCGCCTCAGCCTGAACGGGGTTGCCCTTGACCGCCTTGACGTTGTCGACACCTGCCGCCAGTGCAGTGTGGGCGCCGAGTGCGTCGAGGCCTGTCCCGAAGACGCCATCGAGCGGGCCGAGACCGGCACCCTTGTGATCACCGATAAGTGCACCGGCTGCGGCCAGTGTATCACAGCCTGCCCCTACGACGCCGTCGCCAGCGTGCCTCTGCCCTCCCCTCGGCCGGCCGGCGGCCCCCTCTTCGCTCTGCTGCAGGCCGCGACGCTGCGCATCCGACGCGTGCCTGCTATCCCTCTCGAGCCCGCCCGCCCCACCCGCCGGGCCGATAAGTGCGACCTCTGCCACGGATTCGATGATCTGGCCTGCCTCAGCAAGTGCCCGACCGGCTCGCTCCGGCTGATCCCCGTCGAGGAGATCTTTCCGCTGTAGCGACCCGACGCTCGCCACAGTTACCAGCGCTAAGTGTGCGGGCACTACTTCGTGAAATAAATCGTAAGCTAATTGATAATAGTTATGCGATTTTACTTATAAGTAAAGAAGATGCTAGTCTGCTCTGTGAGAAGCGCCGTATATTACGGGCAAGCGCTCTCGGAATTATATAGCGCAGGCGCGCAGATCATTGTAGAGATGCACAAGGAGGATGCTCTATGGCGACGATCGCCGAGGTGATGCTTAACCTGCCCAAAATCTTTAAGCCCGAGAAGGCGAAGGGCTGGAACCGTGTCATCTTGTTCGATCTCGATGGCGAGGAGCCCTCGAAGTGGACGTTGACAATTGAGCATGGCCAGGCCGTGATCGAGGCCGGCAACAGCAAGACCCCTAAGCTGACCGTCAATGGCCACAGCGAGCACGTCATCCAGATGTTCACCGGCGAGGTCCCGCCCATGAAGTTGGTGAACGCCAAGCTGGTGCGCATGAAGGGCCCGCTGATGGACAGCATGGCGTTCTCGGGGCTGTGGAATATCCCGAAGAAGTAAATATGGCTTGGAGATCGCTGTGGAGACGGGAGCGGAGAGATAACTAATGGTTCCACGCTTTCGTGACAAGGTCGCTATCGTCACCGGGGCCTCTTCGGGGATCGGGCAGGCTACGGCCATCGGCCTGGCCCGCGAGGGCGCCAGGCTGATGATCTGCGCCGACCGTAACGTCGCAGGCCTCGAGGAGACTCGCCTCGCGGTCGAGCAGCTGGACGCCGAGTGCCTGGCGATGCAGGTGGATGTGCGCAGCCACGCAGCTGTCGAGGAGTGCGTGCAGACCACGCTCGAACACTTCGGCACGATCGATATCATGGTCAACAATGCCGGCACCGGCCAGTACGTCGCCTTCGCCTTGATGGAGAATGACGAGTACGACCGGGTGATGGACGTTAACCTGCGTGGCACCTTCTACTTCTGCCGGGCGGTGCTGCCGACGATGATGGACCGTGACTATGGCAAGATCGTCAATGTGACCTCGGTGATGGGCGAGATTGCCGCTCAGGGCCAGAGCATCTACAATGCCAGCAAGGGCGCCGCCAGGCTGCTGACCCAGGGCATCGCCGTCGATGTTACTGGCTACAATATCAATGTCAACGCGGTGGCGCCGGGTATGGTGGTCACTAACCTGACCCAGCACATGTTCGCCGACGAGGAGACCGAGCGCTTCTTCCTCGACCGTATCCCCAAGGGGCGCATCGGCCAGCCCGAGGACATCTCCCCCGCCATTCTGTTCCTGTGCAGCGATGAGGCTTGCTACATCCACGGTACGACGATCGTCGTGGACGGCGGCATGCTCTGCACCCGCTAGTGGCCTGACAGCTTGAGGGTGATGTATGGGCGCCCCTGTGGGCGCCCACGCGGGGCGGCGGCCCGCACGCCGGCTGTCGGCTCAGCCTTTTAGCTTCGCCGCGAACTGCTTTCGAAACTTCGTGACCTTTGGTGCGACCACCATCTGGCAGTACGGCTGCCTCCCGTTATGGGCGAAGTACTCCTGGTGGTAGTCCTCGGCGGGGTAGAAGCGGCCTGCTGCCGTCACCTCGGTGACGATCGGGCGTGGCCAGGCCCCCTGCGCCTGCAACTCGCCGATCAGCTCGCTGGCGATCTGCTGCTGCTCGGGCGAGTGGTAGAAGATCGCCGAGCGGTACTGGGTCCCGACATCATTGCCCTGCCGGTTCAGGGTCGTCGGGTCGTGGATGCTGAAGAAGACCTCGAGCACCTGGCGGAAGCTGATCCGCGCCGGGTCGAAGCTTACCTGGACCACCTCGGCGTGGCCGGTGCTGCCGTCGCAGACCTGCTTGTAGGTGGGGTTATCGACGTGACCGCCCGCGTAGCCCGAGACAACGTCGGTCACGCCGTCGAGCTGGTCGAACACGGCCTCGAGGCACCAGAAGCAGCCGCCCCCAAGGGTGGCGACCTCGCGCTGCGGGTTCGTCATTCGGTCCTCCTGCGCTCCTCAAAATCATCGCGCCATATGCAGTCTACCTGATCGATCTGGCAGAGGCAAACAGAGAAGCTGGCGCGGCCGGCGCCGCGACCCTACTCGGGCACGACCAGCATGTACCCGTTGCCGCGCACGGTCACCAGGTAGTCCTTGGGGATCTTGCAGCGCAGGTTGCGGATGTGGCCCCGCAGGAGCACCTGGGCCTCGTCTGCGGGGGCCTCGTAGCCATGAGTGCGTCGCACCAGGGCGCTGCTCGTGACCACGCGCCCCGGCGTCTCGGCGAGACAGCTCACCAGCGCATACTCGATTGGCGTCAGGTGTAGCGCGAGGCCGCCAAGGGTGACTATGCGGCGGAGGATGTCGATCTGTAGCTGGCCAACACGCTGGTAGCGACCGCTCTCGGGCCCGGGCGTGCGCTGAGTCGTCTCGCCTGAATGCGGCACGGCGGCAGCTTGTTCCAGGTCGGCCATCAGCACCTGAATGGCCGCAGCCCGCCGCAGCGCGGCGCGGCGCTGCTGCGCGGCCCGCCGCACCGTGTCAAGCAGGTCGCCGGTTGCGACCGGCTTCTGCAGATAGTCGAAGGCCTCGGCCCGCAGGGCCGCGATCGTGGTCTCGATCGAGGCGTAGCCTGTCAGCAGGATCACCTCTGGCGGCAGCGGGCGAGCCCGGGCCGCCTCCAGCACAGTGATGCCGCTCTCCTCGCGCAGCCTGATATCCGAGAGCACGACGTCGATCATGGTGGTTGTCACCAGCGCAATCGCCGCCGTGGCATCGGCGGCGACGCTGACGTGGTAGCCCGCGTCGGCGAGGACGCTGGCCAGCAGCGTGCGGGTCTGGTCATCATCCTCTACGACAAGCACCTGGGTGTCAGGGATCATAGGCCAAACCTGTGGTGTTCATCTGGGCCGAGCTGAGCCTACACTCCGGCGCCCGGGGTTGCCCCGTCGCGTTCGAGCGGGAGGACCACCGCGAAGCAGGCGCCCGCGCCCGGGGTGCTCTCGACCGTGATGGTGCCGCCGTGGGCCGCGACAATGCGCTGGCTGACGGCCAGCCCGAGCCCGCTGCCGTCGGGGCGTGTGGTGAAGAAGGGCTCAAAGATACGGCCCAGCAGGTCGCCCTCGATGCCCGGGCCGCTGTCACGGACCGTCAGCACCAGCCGTGGGCCCGGGCGCTCGGCCTCCTCGTAGCTGGTGCGCAAGGTGAGATGGCCGCCGCGCCCCATCGCCTGCTTCGCGTTGAAGATCAGGTTGACCAACACCTGGGTCAGCTCGTCGGCGCGGCCCGTCAGCGTCGGCAGGCCTGGGCTCAGCTCGCGCTCGACAGAGATGCCCTGGCGGCTGAGGCTGCTCCCCACGAGCAGCAGCACCCGCTCGACCAGATCGTTCAGCGCGATCGGCGCCGCGCTCTTTGATGGCCGGTAGAGGTCGAGCAGCTGGCGCAAGATATGGCCGATCCGCTTGATCTCATCGCGTGCCAGGCTCAGGTAGCGGGTCCGCCGCTCCTCATCGGCCAGCTTGCTCGCCAGGTGCAGGCAGCTCTCGATCGCCTGGAGCGGCGTGTTGACTTCGTGGGCTACGGTGGCCGCCAGGCGCTGGTTCGCCGCGAAGCGTTCGGTCTCGATCATCTGTGCTTCGAGCTGCATCTGATCGGTCACGTCGCGCAAATGCACCACCAGCTGCTCGAGATAGCGGCCATCCTCGACTAGGGGCAGCGTGTGCATGTCGAGGATATGCACTACCCCATCAGGCATAGAGAAGCGCACCCGCTCGCCTCGGGCCAGGCCATCTTCCAAGCTTGCCTGGATCATCTCCTGCGGGAAGGCCGCCCCGGTGGTGGCGCAGTGGGCCCACCAGTGACACCCCACAAGCTCACTGGCGCTGGCGCCGCTCAGAGCCGCGAAGCGCTGGTTGGCCGCCAGGATCGTGCCCGAGCGGTCGAGCAGCAGCAGCGCGTCGTCGATGCCGTCGAACAGGGTGCGCAGCAGATCTCGCGAGCGCTGCAGGTCCACATTCATAGCGCTCAGCCGATCTTCGGCCCGCCGCCGCTCAGCCACCTCGCGCTCCAGGCGCTCGATTGTGTAGACCAGGACCGCCGTCCGCTCGGTGACCCGGCCCTCCAGGTCGGCATTGAGGCGGGCCAGCCCCATCTCGGTGTGGAGGCGGGCCGTGATCTCGATCATCACGCAGCGTAGGCCCGTGACCGTGCCGGCGCCATCGCGGCGCGGGGTGACCGTTAGCTCGTAGAACCGATCCTGGCTGCCGACGGGCAGGCACACCTCGTCGCGTATCTCGAGGCCCGTGGCCAGGGCCCGGCTCTTCAGGGCCATCAGCCCATCGCCGGCCAGGCCGTAGAGCTCGCGGTCGGTCTTGCCGATCAGCGTATCGCCTGCGCAGACCCTGGCCATGTTGACAGCCCAGATGTAGCGCAGCTGGCAGTCTACCAGCGCCACCGCGACCCGTGAGCCCTCCAGCGCCTCAGGGAGCTCGTCGCCCAGCGCCTGCCCGGTGGGGTGCTCTAGGGTGGCGAAGGCTGGCGGTAGGTCGTCGGACATAAGGCCCTGCTCCGATATACGCCACCAGATGCTCTCGTGCCTCTCAACAATAGCACAATTCTGACCCTTGTGCAGTATGGCATATAATCGTCTCTGCTAGAGCGGCAGCTGAAGAATATAAAGGCACACCTATGCGCTACGATGTTGTGGGTGTAGGCATCGCTTCGTTGGACTTAATCGGGGTGGCGGCGACCGAGCCACAGCTGGGGGCGAAGCAGCCACTGTCCATCTGGATCGAGATGGGGGGCGGGCCCGTCGCCACCGCCCTGGCAACCATCGCCCGCATGGGCGGGCGCGCCGCCCTGGCCGGGGCCGTCGGCAATGATCCGTATGGCGCCCGTATCCTTGCCGGCCTGCGTGAGGCAGGCGTCGACGTTGGGGCTGTCAGCGTGCGCCCCGGCGGCTCTCATATCGCCTTCGTCCTGGCCGAGCCTGGGCGCGACCGGCGCACCGTCTGGTGGCACAACGACCAGGCCGTGCTCACCGGGCTATCCCTCGACCGCGACCTGATCACCTCGGCCCGGGCGCTGCTCATCGACACCCATATGCCCGACGCCGCGCTCACCGCGGCCCGCTGGATGCGCACCACCGGTGGCCTGATCATGATCGACGCCGAGCGCGTGCGCGAGAGCACCCTCGAGCTGCTGCCCCACTGCGACCTGATGGTGGTCTCCGAGCGTTTCGGGCGCGAGGCCACCAGCTTCGCCGAGCCCTGGGAGGCGGCGCGGGCTTTGCATAGCCGCTATGGTCGCCTGGCTCTGGTCACCTGCGGTGTCGAGGGCAGCTGGTGCGCCCACGAGGGTGAGCTCTTCCACACTCCCGCCTTCGAGATCGAGCCGGTTGATACGACCGGCGCCGGCGATGTCTTCCACGGCGCTCTGCTCTACGCCCTCCTGCGCGATACCCCACTGCGCGAGGCCATCCGCTACGCCAGCGCCGCGGCGGCCCTCAGCTGCCGGGCCCTCGGCGGGCGCGGCAGTCTGCCCACTATCGGCGAGGTCGAGACCCTGCTCGGCGCCTAGAACACCAGCTTCCGTCGTCGCAGGGCGATGCTCTGCAGTAGCCCGACGGCGGTCAGCACAGTGATCATAAAGCTCCCGCCCTGTGAGACAAAGGGGAGGGGCAGCCCCGTTACAGGCAGCAGGCTCAAGTTCATGCCGATATTGATCAGCACATGGCAGAAGAGCAGCGCGAAGATGCCAAGGGCCAACAGCCGGCCGAAGTTGTCGCGGGCCTGGTCAGCGATGGACAAGGCCTGCCAGAGCAGCAGGGCCTGGAAGGTGATCAGCACCACCCCCCCCAGAAAGCCCATCTCCTCGCCGATCACTGCGAAGATGAAGTCGGTGTGCTGCACCGGCACATAGTTGCCCTGGCTGAAGATGCCACGGGTGAGGCCGGCGCCGAACCAGCCGCCCTGGCTGATCGCATTGAGGGCCTGGATCACGTTATAGCCGTCGTTAAAATCAACACGCGCCGGGTTGGTGAGCAGGTAGTAGAAGGTCAGCAGGCGTCGCCGCTGGTAGTCGTCCAGGATGGCGTCGGAGCTCCAGACGACATAGAGCACGGGGGCGGTCACAAGCAGCAGGGCGAGCAGCTGGCTGGGCCTGATACCGGCGCCCCACGCCATCACCAGCCAGACCGTGCCGATCACTAGCGCGCTGCCCAGATCTGGTTGCACAAGCACAAATAGGGCGGGGACGAGGGCGATGGCCAGGCTCCCTAGCTGCACAGACCAGCTACGGGCCTGGCCATCGAAATGGTGCCAGTAGGCCGCCAGGGCAATGATCAGGGCCAGCTTGGCGACCTCTGTGGGCTGGAAGGTGCGTGTGCCGAGGGCGATCCAGCTCTGTGCTCCCTCGCTGATCCGGCCCACCACAAGCACCAGCAGCAATAGGGCGAGGGCCCCTAGGTATAGGGGCCGCGCCAGGCTCGAGAGCAGCTGGTAATCGAAGAGAGTCACGGCGGTCATCGTGCCAAGGCCGAGCGCGATGTTCAGCAGGTGAGTCGGGTAGATCCCCCGCAGCGCGACGCCGTTGACCGTTATGGCGGTCAGGGTGGCGCTGTACACCGCCAGGGCGCTGATCACCAGCAGCACTGCCACACAGACCAGCAGCGGCCAGTTATACTCGCGCCAGCGTCGTGTCTCCATGGTCGGCCGCTATTCGTAGATCCAGGGGTCAGCAATGCGCGCCCACTCGACGATCAGCTCCTCGGGCTGGAAGAAGATCGCCGTCTCGCGCTCGCCGCTCTCGGGTGAGTCGGAGGCGTGGATCAGGTTGCGCCCGATCTCGACGCCGAAGTCGCCGCGGATGGTTCCGGGGGCCGCCTTGGCGGGGTTCGTCGCGCCAACCATCGCGCGGACCATCTCGACCGTGCCGGTCTTGCCGGCTACCACGGCCACCACCACTGGCGCCGAGGTGATGTAGCTTACCAGGCCGGCAAAAAAGCCCTTGCCCTCGTGCTCGGCGTAGTGACGGCGGGCCAGCTCCTCAGTCACCCGCATCATCTTCAGACCCTGAAACTTCAGGCCGCGCTGCTCCAGCCGCGAGACGATAGGCCCGACGAGCCCGCGCTGTACGGCGTCGGGCTTGAGGATGATCAGTGCGCGCTCCATAAGTGCTCCGTATTTACATAGGGCGTAGATCGCCGCTCAGAAATTCGTCTGGCAGTATACCATAGACGCCTGCCAGGGCTAGCGCGCAAAACGTGGCGCGCGACAAAGACAGCAATGCCGTCATCGTCGCGCGCCACTCCCCAATAGTCATACCCGATACGCCTCTAGATCGGCACTGCCTCGCTAATCCGCTTGGCCGCCCGGCGCATCTCCATTTTCACCAGGCCTAGATTGACACTGCGCTGGGTGATCACCACCAGGATTAGCTCCTTGGCCTCCAGCAACAGGATCGATCCATCCTTGGCGTCGATAATCGAGTCGACCAGGGTGCCTACCCCGATCCGTTTGGTCGCTTTATCAATCTCGCCGAAGACCGCTGCTGACATGGCGCCGAGGATCTCGGCGTCCTCCTCGTCGAGGAGTGTGCTGGCCACTACGAGTCCGTCTTTGCCCACAAGGAGGCTTCCAATCACCCCCTCGACGCGAATCAGGTCTTCAACGATTCGACGCATACGCTGACCTCTCGTAAGACTACGTTGGCCAAAGCGGAACTGTGATGCGGTGAGGAAATCCTCCACTACACCACTCACCGGCCGAAAGTCGTGCCGTAGGCGTTCATCGCCTCCCGGTATCGCCCCTGCTTAGAGTAGGTGTCTCCCAGCAGCCGGTAGAGCTGCCGCTTAACGTTTGAGTCGCCTGTAGCATCGATCAGCCCCTCAAGTTCCTCAGCTAGCTGATCGATCCCCTCGCCGGCCCTGACCAGGCGCTTGAAGGCGAGGGCCATTATCTCGGGGCGGCCTGTCTGTGCGCACAGGCGCCCGATGGCCATAGCCAGCCCATAGTTGTCAGGCTCGGCGTCGAGCTGGCTCAGATAGTCATCCAGGATCGGGTCGCCCGTCGGCACGAAGCCGGCGAACTCTTTCACGACAGGCCGCGCCTGCGTTGGCGGCGCCTCAGGGGCCTCGCGCCAGAGTGTCGCCTCGCGCCGGTCGCGCCGGCTGAAGCGCTCTTCGTTGCGGTCCCGCTGTGCTAGAGCCTCGCGTCGGGCAAAGCGCTCGTTGTCGCGGCTCAGGTTGTCCCGTGAGCCGCTCGATGTGCGGGAGGCTGTAGCTCTTGGGGGCGCTGGCTCGCGTCGGCGCTCACTCAATGGCGGTAGCACGACCCGCGCTGGCGCTGTGCTCTCGGCCCGGGTAGGCTGCGCTGGCGGTGTTGTCTGCGCTGCCGGCTCTGCTGGCGGGGTCGGTGTTGTTGGCGTGTCCCAGATATCATCCAGGCTGTCGAGGGGCTCCGGCTTAAATGTGGCGTCGGCCGGATCCAGCGGCGGCGGGGGCTCCTCGACCCGCGGCTCGGTCCTCTTCGTCACCTTCTCGACCGGCTGTGCCTCGACAGCCCCGAAGTCGAACATGTCGTCGGCCGCAGGCGTAGCCTCATGCTCGGCGGCCTCGGCGGCGGCGCCCTCGAGGAGGGCGATCTCGTCGGGGCTGAGGCCCAGGTCGGCCAGCGAGAAGGGGGTCAGCTCGGGCTCGTCCTCGCTCGCGGCCGGCGGAGGAGCGGCGGCCGGCGGAGGAGCGGCGGCCTCGGGCTCGGCGGCCTCGGCGGCGGCGCTCTCGAGGAGGGCGATCTCGTCGGGGCTGAGGCCCAGGTCGGCCAGCGAGAAGGGGGTCAGCTCGGGCTCGCCCTCGCTCGCCACTGGGGTCGTGTCGGCCGGCGTGACCTCATCCAGGCCCAGGGCCGCGATCTCCTCGTCGCTCAGACCAAGGTCGGCCAGCGAGAAGGGAGTCAGATCTGGCTCGCTCTCGAACGTGGACGACGGGGCGGTGGGCACCTCGGCGATGGGGGTCTCGGCGAAGGCCTCGACAGCCTCTTCCTCTTCCTCCCCCTCCATATCGATCACTTCGTCGCCGTCGCGAATCTCGATCCCGGCGTTATGCAGCGCCCATCCCATCTCCTCGATCCGCTCGGCCTCAGCCTCGGGGTCCGAGACAACGCTGATAATGTCGGTCAGGTCCACAAAGCCCTGCCGCCTGCCAAGGGTCATCAGCCGATCGAGGGCCGCCTCGGGGTCCTCCGACACGAGCGGGGTGGTCTGGCTCGGGTCGATAAAGGTCTCGAACTTGCCAAGGTCGAGGCCGGCAAGCTCCTCGGGCGTAAGGCCCAGCTCGCGCGAGGCGGCGTCGGCTGCGCCAAGGTCTCCCAGACCCAGGTCGTCGAGCGAGAAGGGCTGGACACCGGCGCCAACCGAGGCGTCGATGCCGCTGTCATCACCTGGGGCGGTCGCCTCGTCGAAATCAAAGTCGTCGAGCGAGAAGGGCTGGACACCGGCGTCTGGCTGCGCTGGGGTGGACGCGATGCCGGCGTCCTCAGGTGCGAAGGGCGTCAGCTCAGGCTCCTCGCCTTTCGACCAGCCTGGCACAATCGTCTCGCCGGTGACGGGGAATGGCAGATCACCTCGGTTTGCAGCCTCAAGCAGCGCGATCTCCTCGGGGCTCAGGCCCAGGTCGGCCAGCGAGAAGGGGGTGAGCTCGGGCTCCTCGCTGGTGCTCGGCGCCTGGGGCTGCTCGGGGGCCTCGGCGGCGGCACCCTCAAGGGCGGCGATCTCGTCGGGGCTGAGGCCGAGGTCTTCGAGGGAGAAGGGGGTGAGCTCGGGCTCCTCGCTGGTGCTCGGCGCCTGGGGCTGCTCGGGGGCCTCGGCGGCGGCACCCTCAAGGGCGGCGATCTCGTCGGGGCTGAGGCCGAGGTCTTCGAGGGAG
>JAAXUL010000764.1 GCA_013336035.1 Chloroflexales bacterium | reverse complement strand
GCCGGCGCGCCGATGCGCGGGCCGGCCTTGCGCCCCTCGGCCCCGGCGAAGAGGTAGGTCAGGTGGGTCTGGAGATAGAGGCCGGTGGCCCTGGCGGACAGGCTGCGCCCTCGCCCCACGGCCCCGTAGAGGCGCCGCACCTCGGCCTCGCCGTAGAGCAGATCGATCGGGCACTCGACGAAGGCCGGCCCCGGCACGCCCGCCTGGGCCACGGCGAAGGCCTGCTCGACCAGGGGGATGAGATCAGCCACGCGCCGGGCCGCGCCAGCCCACTTCACGTGCGGGCGTAGCAGCGCCATCTGGTCGATATCCTGGAGCGAGCCGCGCCCCTTGAGCACCGTCGCCGCCGCGCCGCCGAGCAGGACCACCGGCGACTGGGCGATCTGGGCGTTCTTCACGGCGGTGATCGTGTTCGTCAGGCCCGGCCCCGCCGTGACCGCGACAACCCCCGGCCGGCCGGTCAGGCGGGCCACGGCGTCGGCCGCGAAGACCGCGGTCGCCTCGTGGCGCGTGTCGATCACCCTGATGCCGCGGGCCTTCGCGCCTACCAGGATGGGCGAGATGTGGCCGCCGCAGAGCGTGAACAGAAGCTCGGTGCCCTGGGCCTCCAGGACGCTCGCGATCAGATCGCCGCCGTGCATACGCCCTCCGCTGGACTTTAGTGCCTCGTCGCAGCGCGTATCATACCACGCTCCATTCAGCTTGCTCCGCCGCCGTCACCCGTGTCACAATGAAGGGGAGCCGCTTTCCCCGGGAAGGAGCGCCCCGTGGCCCCGATCATCCACTGGTTTCGACGCGACCTGCGCCTGGCCGACAATACGGCCCTGGCGGCGGCGGCGCGCGACAGCGGTGGGGCCGTGCTGCCGGTCTTCATTCTCGACGACGCGCTGCTCTGCGGGCGCCACGCCAGCCCGCCGCGCGCGGCCTTCCTGCTCGCCAGCCTGGGGTCTCTCGACGCCGACCTGCGGGCCCTGGGCTCGCGCCTGCTCGTGCGCCGCGGCGAGCCCCTGCGCGAGCTGCTGTCGCTGGCGCGCGAGAGCCAGGCTCAGGGAGTCTACTGGAACCGCGACTACACGCCCTACGCCGTCCGGCGCGACGGCGCGGCAGAAGCGGGGCTGCGCTCGGCCGGCCTGCGGGCCCAGAGCTTCAAAGACGCCGTCGCCTTCGAGATGCTGGAGGTGGCGACCCAGCAGGGGCGCCCCTACGCCATCTACACGCCCTACGCCCGCCGCTGGCGCCAGCTGCTCGCCGAGCGGGGCCTCATGCTGGCCCCCGCGCCCAGCCTGGCGCCCCTCGAGCGCTGGCCCGCGAGCCTGCCGATCCCCGCGCTGGAAGATCTGGGCCTGGCCCTGGGCGCGACAGCCCTCCCCCCGGCGGGCGAGGCGGCGGCCATCAGCCGGCTGCGCGCGTTCGCCGATCCGCGGCGCGAGCCGGGCATGGCGGGCTACGCCCCGGCTCGCGACCTGCCTGGCGTCGACGGCACCTCGCGCCTGTCGCCCCACCTGCGCCTGGGAAGCCTCTCGCCGCGCCAGTGCCTCGCGACCGCCCTGAGCCTGCGCGAGGCCGAGGCGGCGCGCGCCGGGGCCGACGCCTGGGTGGGCGAGCTGATCTGGCGCGACTTCTACGCCCAGGTTCTGTTTCATCACCCGCACGCGCTGCGGGGCGCGTTTCGGCGCGAGCTCGACGCGCTCGCGTGGGAGAATGACGAGGGGCTGTTCCGGGCCTGGCAGGAGGGGCGCACGGGCTACCCGCTGGTCGACGCGGCGATGCGCCAGCTGCGCCAGGAGGGCTGGATGCACAACCGGGCCCGCATGGTCGTCGCCTCGTTCCTGACCAAGGATCTGCTGGTCGACTGGCGCTGGGGCGAGCGCCACTTTATGCGCCTGCTGGTCGACGGCGACCCGGCGGCCAACAATGGCGGCTGGCAGTGGGCCGCGGGCACCGGCACCGACGCCCAGCCCTACTTCCGCATCTTTAACCCGGCCAGCCAGGGGCAGAGGTTCGACCCGCAGGGCGCATATGTGCGCCGCTATCTGCCCGAGCTAGCCAATGTGCCGGACAGACACATCCACGCGCCGCACCTGATGGCCCTGGCCGAGCAGCTGCGCGCCGACGTGCAGGTCGGCCGCGACTACCCGGCCCCGATCGTGGACCACGGGGCGCAGCGCGTGCGGGCCCTGGCCCTCTACAGAGTGGCGCGGGGGCGCCCCAGCAACTTGTGAAGCGTCCACCTACATGAGCGCCTCAACTACTATGATTGTTGCTGCGCCTGCTAAACTAATAGAGATACGCGGGCCACGTCGGGGAGGCAAAGACTATGAGCAACCAGGATCTTGACGACAACGCGGTCGCCAGGCTCGGGCGGGACTACCTTCAGGCCCTGGTGGCCGGCAGCGGCCGCAAGGCTGATCATGTGGTCGAGGCCGCGCTCGACCTTGCGCTTCCACCCCAGCGTATCTACCTCGACATCTTCCAGCCGACAGCCTACGCCGTCGGCCAGCTGTGGCAGCGCAACAAGGTGAGCGTCGCGCAGGAGCATCTGGCGACGGCCATCCTCGAGCGGCAGATGGGCGAGCTGCACCCGCTGTTCAGGCCCGCGCGCCAGCGCCCACACACCCTGGTCCTCGGCTGCGTCCCCGACGAGTGGCACCGCGTCGGCTCGCGCATGGTGGCCGACTTCTTCGAGGCCGACGGGTGGACTGTCCACTACCTGGGGGCGAATGTGCCGATCGGCGAGCTGGTGGGCATCGCCCGCGAGAGCGCGGCCGACCTGGTGGGCCTCTCGGCCGAGATGCTCTTCAACCTGACGCGGGTGGCCGAGCTGGTGCGGGCCCTCGGCAAGAGCGGCCTCGACGGCATCCCGGTGATCGCCGGGGGGATGCCCTTTATCGCGCAGCCAGAGCTGGCGCGCGCCCTGAACCTGCGGGGCAGCGCGGACCACGCCGAGTCGGCCGTCAGCCTGGCCAACAGCATCGTCGGCGCGGGGCAGGGCGTTTTGGGCTGAGCGCGGCTGGGCGCGGACTTCCGGATAGCACAACTACTGCGTCAGAGGCCCGCCGAGCGGCAGGAGCAGCCGGGCGGTGGTGCCCCGCCCCGGGGCGCTGTCGAACTCGAGGCGGCCCCCGTGGCGCTCGACGATGCCGCGGCTGATCGCGATGCCCAGGCCCGTCCCGGCGCCGACGGGGCGGGTGGTGAAGAATGGCTCGCCGAGGCGCGCGAGGGTGGCCTCGTCCATGCCGGGCCCCGTGTCGCTGACCGTGACCACGGCCATGGCGTCCTCGCAGCTGCTGCTGACGACCACCTCGCCGGCGCCCTGGATGGCCTGGATGGCGTTCGTGAGCAGGTTGAGCGCCACCTGGTTGATCTGGCCCGGGTTACAGACGACGGGCGGGATCTGGCCGTAGCGCTCGCTGATCACCACCCCCGCCTGGGCGCTGGCGCGCGCGATCCGCACCGTGCTGGCCAGGCCGGCGTTGAGGTCGGCGGCCTGCGTGCCCGGGTCGTCGGGCCTGGCGAAGACGCGCAGGGCCTGCACGATCGTGGCGATGCGGGCGACACCATCGCGGCTATCGGGCACAAGCTCATCAAGATCGGCCCAGATCTGCTCGACGCCCGCGGCGTCGTCGGCGGCGCGCAGGCGGGCGGCCAGGCCGGGCGTGTCGGCGACGAGGTCGTGGTACGAGGCGTGGAGGTCGCGCAGGGCCTGCAGGCTCTCGGCGAGGAAGTCGAGGTTATTGGCGACGAAGGCCAGCGGCGTGTTGACCTCGTGGGCGACACCGGCGACGAGCTGGCCAAGGGCGCGCATCTTCTCAGAGCGGACGAGCTGCACCTGGGCCGCCTTCAGGGCGGTGTGGGCCCGCTCGAGCTGCAGGAGCGCCCCCTCGAGCTGCTGGTTGGTCGCGGCGAGCTGGCCGGCCAGCGAGGTCGCGGCGTCGATCGGGCGGCCTATCGCGGCGACGGCGAGCGGGGCGCCGGGGGCGGCGCGCCATATCCAGGCGGTGTAGGTGACGAGCGTGGGCGGGGCATCGACCCGGGGGTGGTTGAGCTCCCAGTCGTAGGTCACGCCCTCGGCCATGGCCTGGGCGACCATCAGCGCGGCCTTCTCGCGGCTGTAGAGGTCAACCACCTCGGCGAACGGCGTGGCGATCAGCCCGGCGGCCGGGCGGCCGTAGAGCGTCGCCGCGGCCTCGTTGAGCGCGAGGATGCGCGCCTCGGCGTCGAGGGCGAGAAAGGGCAGCAGCGCCTGCTGGACGGGCGCCCCGAGGATGGGCGGCGTCATAAGCCGGCCGCGGGGCTGCCGGGCCCGCGCGGCCCGGGGGGCCCGGGGGACCCGGGGCGAGTAAAGGTCGCGGCGAGCCAGCCGCGGTAGAAGATCACCAGGT
>JAAXUL010000763.1 GCA_013336035.1 Chloroflexales bacterium | reverse complement strand
CCCTACCCCTGGCGCAGCACCGCCCCCCCGTACGCCGGCAGGCTTAGCGTCGCCCCGCTTACGGCGGCGTCCGCGGTGGTGGCGAAGGCCAGGGAGCACCGGCCATCGGGCAGCGCGATCCGCGCGTCGGCGGGGCCGTTGTTGATCGCCACCAGGTGCTCAGCGCCGGGCTCGCCGCAGAGGTGGCCGAGGTGGCCGCGGGCGTCGTCGAGGAAGATCGTGCGCCGCGGGCCGCGCCATACTTGCGCCGTCTCGCGCCGCAGGGCGCCCAGGCGCCGGTAGAAGGCCAGCAGATCGTCGTTCTGGGCCTCGCCCCACAGCATGGGCAGGCGCGACTCCTCGGGGTGGCCGCTGCCGTCAGGGTGGCGCACGTCGCGCTCCTGGCTCAGCCCGGCCTCGGTGCCGTAGTAGACGATCGGCGGGTGGGGCAGGGTGTACTGGCAGAGGGCGGCCAGCTTCAGGCGGCGCACGTCGCCCCGCGACACCCAGAGAAAGCGGTTCATGTCGTGGTTGTCGAGGAAGCTCGGCATAAGCAGGCCGGGCGGGAAGGCGCTCAGGTGGCGCTGCAGGAAGGTGGCGAACTGGCTCGGCCGCAGCTCGCCGAAGGCGAAGAAGAGCCGCAGGGCCTGGAGCAGCAGAAAGTCGAGGCAGCCGTCGAAGCGGCCCGTGTACGAGCGCAGGATCTCGGCCGTGTCCACCGCCTCGCCCATCGTGGCCGAGTCGGCCCGCGCCGCCCGCGTCGCCGCGCGGAAGTCGGTCCAGAAGGCGTGGGAGGGGCCGATTGTGTAGTCGAGGCGGAAGCCGTCGACGCCCTGCTGGAGCCAGTAGAGCGCCGGCTCGATCATAAAGCGGCGCGCCGCGGGGTGGTCGCTGTTGATCTGCGGCAGGTCGGCCACGCCGAAGAATGAGACGTAGGTGTCGGGGTAGCTGGTGAAGGTGAACCAGTCGCGGTACGGGCTGGCGGGGTCGCGCAGGGCCGACTGGAAGACCGGGTGGCTGCTCGAGAAGTGGTTGGCGGTGTAGTCGAGCAGTACCCTGATGCCGCGGGCGTGGGCGGCCGCGAGCAGGGCGCGTAGCTCCGCGCCGGTGCCGAGGCGGGGCTCGACGCTGAAGTAGTCGGTGGCGTCGTAGCCGTGGTGCGAGGGCGAGGGGAAGATCGGCGAGAGCCAGATCGCCCCCACGCCCAGCGCGGCGATATAGTCGATCTGCTCGGTCACGCCGGCCAGCGTGCCGCCGTAGAAGCCCATCGGCGTCGCGGGCGTAGCGAACGAGCGCCCGCCCCCGGGGGCGAAGCGGTCCACAAAGACGTGGTAGATGATCGCGTCGCGCAGCCACGCGGGGGTGCGCTCCTCGTCGACCCGGTAGGCGAAGGTGCGGGCGCCGCGCACGAAGGTCAGGCTGAACTCGCGGCCTAGCTCGCGCAGGTTGGTGTCCCCGGGGCCGACATCGCCCAGCACTGTGCCGTCGCCGGCGGTCGAGCCGACGATCTCGCTCGCCATGGCGCTGCACTCGTCGCAGGTGGACCAGGCCTCGATGCGGTAGCGCACCGTGGTGCCGATGGGCTGGGGCGGGATGGTGCCCTGCCACTCTTCGGTGTAGGCCCAGAGCAGGGTGTCCCATACGCTGGCCAGTCGCTCGCAGGCCACGGCAAAGGTGCCGGGGTCGGGCGCGCCGCGGCGCCCGCCGGGCGCCGCGCCGTCGGTGGTGTAGTAGATGGTCAGGCGGTCGGCGGCCACGGCGGGGCCGAGGGTGACGCTGAGCGTGACGGGCTGCCCGGGCTCGGGGTCGAGCGGCTCGATGCGGTGGCGGTGGCTGACGCCCGCTAGCTCGGCCCGCAGATAGCCGAGGCGTCTGGCGTCGGTGGCCATCGTGCCAAAGATAAAGTCGGACGAGACATTGTCGCCCGTCGGGGGCTCCTGAGACATTGTCAGATCCTTAACCCTTTCATGGCGTCGCTCGGATGGTATCAGGGCTCCCGGGCGGGGATCTGGTGCAGCTCGGTCTGGAGCCCGTCGCGGAGCTTCTCCAGCAGGCTGAACAGGTGGCGCTGCTCGTCGGGGTCGAGGACCGCCAGGCGGCGCTCCATCGACTGCTCGTGGGCGGCGTGGGCAGCCTCGCGCAGGGCGAGCCCCAGGTCGGTGAGGACGACGCGCTGCACGCGACGGTCGGTCGGCTCGGCGAGCCGGTGGGCCAGGCCCATCTGCTCGAGCCGGTCGATGATGCGGGTCACCGTGCTCTTGTCGAAGAGCAGGCGCTCGCTCAGGTCGGTCAGGCGCCAGCCCTGGTTGGTGTCGAGCAGTAGCAGCAGGCTGTACTGCGAGGTGCTCAGGTTGAATGGGCGCAGGATCCGCCGATCCCCGTCGTCTAGCAGGACATAGATTTCGTGGATCATGCGGTACTGCCGATTCGTAGCGCTAGGCATAGGTTGCGTCTATAAACAACATTGTTGTACGCGCAACTGTTGATGTTAAAACTATTATAGATGAGAGTGTACTACGAGACCCGCAGTGCGTCAAGAGGACTGTACAGATCAGACATTATAGTGCGCAGGCCAATGGACGCGCAACGGCGTGTTATAATAGAGCTCAGATCAGCCTGCACAATAAAGCGTACCAATGCCCTCCGTCACTGTCCGCGACGTCCTACGCCTCGCCCTCCCACCGGGCACCACCATCGCCGCCGGCAGCACCGGACAGGGACGGCAGGTGACGTGGGTGGCGACTCTACGCGCAACGCTGCCTGCCTTTGCCGAGCTGCGCGGCGGCGAGATCGCCCTGCTCTCGGTCGAGGCGGCCCGCGCCCTCGACTCGCGCCTGACGCTGGCGGTGCTGGTGCGGCGCCTGGCCCAGGCCCCCGTGCCGGTGGCCGGGATCGTGGCCCTGGGCCAGATCGGCTCCGACGATATCGCCGCCGCCGAGGAGGCCCGCCTGCCGCTGCTCCAGCTGCCCGAGCAGGCCGACCTGAAGGACGTCGAGCGCGAGATCACGCGCCTGGTCTCCGACTACGAGGCCCAGTTCGAGCGGCGCGGCGCCCAGCTCTATGACCTGCTGACCCAGCGCTCGCTGGCGGGCCAGGGCGTGCCCGGCCTGCTCGAGGTCCTCGCCGAGCGCACCGGCCAGAGCGTGGCCTGCTATGCGCGCAACGGCGAGCTGCGCGCCCAGCGCGGCAAGGGCTCGGCCCGCGTCGCGCTCCAGGCCCTGCGCCCCAACACGCGCGGCGACGCCTCGCTGCTCAACCAGCAGATCTGGGTCGAGCCGATCGGCCCCAGCGACTACCCCGCCGGCTACCTGGCCCTGGCCGGCGCCACCCTCGACGACTGGGACCACGAGGCCGCCCAGCGCGGCGCCGCCGCCCTGGCCCTCGAGCTCGCCAAGGAGCAGGCGGTCCAGGCCGCCGAGGACCGCCTGCGCGGCGACTTCATCTCGAATATCCTCAGCGGCCCCCCCGGCGATATGGCCGCCGCCGTCCAGCGCGGGCAAGAGCTGGGCTACGCCCTCACCCTGCCCCACGTCGCCGTCCTCGTCAACCTTGAGGACGCCAGCCCCGCCACCCTGGCCCGCCTCAGCAGCGCCGTGCAGAGCGAGCTGACCCGCCGCGGGATCGCCACGCCCCTCTCGCGCCGCGAGAGCAGCGTGCTCTGCATGATCCCCGCCGCGGCCAACGCTCGCCCCCGCGACCTGGTCGAGCAGCTGCGCGAGCGCCTGCTTAGCGACTACCCCGGCGTGGTGATCGCGATCGGCACTCAGGCCGCCGGCCTGCCCGAGTGGCGCCGCACCCTCGAGGAGGCCGAGCAGGCCCTTATCCTCGGCCGCCAGCTCTTTGGCCCTGGCCGCGTGCTCGCCTTCTCTGACCTCGGCGTCTACCGCCTGCTCGTCCGCCTGCGCGAGACGCCCGAGCTGTGGACGTTCTACCGCGAGACGCTGGCGAAGCTGGCCGACTATGACACGCGCCAGCGCGCCGACCTGATCAAGACCCTCGAGACCTACTTCAACCACCTCGGCAACCTGCGCGCCACCTCCGAGGCGCTGCACGTCCATCGCAACACGCTGCTCTACCGCCTCGAGCGGATCAAGGAGATCAGCGGGATGGACCTGGACAACTCCGAGGAGCATTTCGCGCTCTGGCTGGCGCTCCGCGCGCATAGGGTCCTCTCGACCCTCGACGAGGCGTAGCTCGCCCCTCGCACGAGCAGGGGCGCGAGGAAGCCCCCCGCACTGGCGGGCGCGGCGCGAGCGGTCACCAAAACGCCAACTTGCTGCCATCAGGTCAAAGTCACGCGGGGCCTGCACCCGGGGGTAGGCCCCGTCGTTCATGCCCAGCAGGCCGATCACCGCAAACGGAATCGAGCGCATCGGCATCAGGGTGCCAAACTGCACGCCGCCG
>JAAXUL010000762.1 GCA_013336035.1 Chloroflexales bacterium | reverse complement strand
CCTTCAGCTGCACCACGCCCAGCACCTTGCCCTTGTCGGCCACCACCAGGGGCGTGCCGCCGCCGCGCGCGATCGTCTCGACGGTCGCGCGCACCTCGGGCGGAAACTGCCCGCCCTGGCATTCGACGTAGCGCTGGATCGAGTCGGCGGCGCCCTTGCGGATCAGGTTGCCGTTGAGGTTCACCCCGCTCATGCGGGTCTGCGCGGTGAAGGGCACGAACTCGGCGTGCAGCTCGTGCACATTGCGCTCACGGATGCCGTACTGCTCCTTGGCCAGCACGACGATGCTGCGCCCCTCGGGCGTCTCGTCGGCCAGCGACGAGAGCTGCGCGGCGTCGGCGAGGTGGGCCTCGCCCACCCCGTCGGCGGGGAGGAAGGCCACCGCCTGGCGGTTGCCCAGGGTGATCGTGCCGGTCTTGTCGAGCAGCAGCACGTCCACGTCGCCCGCCGCCTCGACGGCGCGGCCCGACATGGCGATCACGTTCGCCTGGATCATGCGGTCCATCCCCGCGATGCCGATCGCCGAGAGCAGCCCGCCGATCGTGGTCGGGATGAGGCAGACCAGCAGCGCCACCAGCACGGTGACCGTCACCGGCGACCCGGCGCCGTTGGCCGTGACCGCGAAGAGCGAGAAGGGCAGCAGGGTGACCGTGGCCAGCAGGAAGATGATCGTCAGGGCCGCGAGCAGGATGTTCAGCGCGATCTCGTTGGGCGTCTTCTGGCGCCTGGCGCCCTCGACCATGCTGATCATCCGGTCGAGGAAGGTCTCGCCCGGGTTGGCGGTGATACGCACCACCAGCCAGTCCGAGAGCACCGTGGTGCCGCCGGTCACGGCCGAGCGGTCGCCGCCGCTCTCGCGGATGACGGGCGCGCTCTCGCCGGTGATCGCGCTCTCGTTGACCGAGGCCACGCCCTCGAGCACCTCGCCGTCGGAGGGGATGGTGTCGCCGGCCTCGACCAGCACCAGGTCGCCCGCGCGCAGATCGCCCGAGGAGATATTTTGGATTTTGGGTTTTGGGTTTTGGATTGGGGAGTCCGCGCCCTCCAAAATCGGCAATCTAAAATCCAAAATCTGCTTGGCCTGCACGTCGCGGCGGGACTTGCGCAGCGTGTCGGCCTGGGCCTTGCCGCGGCCCTCGGCCATGGCCTCGGCGAAGTTGGCGAAGAGCACGGTGAACCAGAGCCAGACGCTGATCGCGAAGATGAAGCTGGCCGGCGCCTCGCCCTGGCCGAACAGGGCCTGGAGCCAGAGCGCCGTGGTCAGCACGGCGCCTACAAGCACGACGAACATCACCGGGTTGCGCAGCTGCACCCGCGGGTCGAGCTTCTGGAAGGCGGCCACGATCGCCTGGCGGACGATCGCCGGCTCGAACAGCGGGCGCGACTGAGACTGAATAGTCATAGGGATATCTAATGCCTCCGCTAGCGCATCATCATCAAGTGCTCGACGATCGGCCCCAATGCCAGCGCCGGGATGAAGGTCAGGACACCGACGATCAGCACCACGCCGATCAGCATGGTCACAAAGAGCGGCGTGTGGGTCGGCAGGGTGCCCGGCCCGGCCGGCACGGTCTTCTTGGCGGCCAACGAGCCGGCGATGGCCAGCATAGGCACCGCCAGCCAGTAGCGGGCGATCAGCATGGCGATGCCGCCGGTGGTGTTGTAGAAGGGGTTGTTCGCGCCTAGGCCGGCGAAGGCCGAGCCGTTATTGTTGCCCATCGAGCCAAAGGCGTAGAGCACCTCGCTGAAGCCATGCGCGCCCGGGTTGTAGATGCTGGTGTAGCCGATGCTGGGGTCGTAGAGCGTGCCCTTGCCCCAGGGGGTCGCCACCGCCAGGGCGGTGAAGCCGAGCACGAGCGCGCAGGGGATGAGGATGACCAGCGAGGCCATCTTCATCTCGAAGCTCTCGATCTTCTTGCCCAGGTACTCGGGCGTGCGCCCCACCATCAGCCCGGCGATGAACACCGCCACGATGGCGAAGGCGAGCATGCCGTAGAGGCCCGAGCCCACCCCGCCGTAGATCACCTCGCCCAGCTTCATCAGGAACATCGGCACCATCCCGCCCAGGGGCGTGAAGCTGTCGTGCATGCTGTTGACCGAGCCGTTGGAGGCGGCCGTGGTGACGGTGGCCCACATGGCCGAGTTGACCACGCCGAAGCGCGTCTCTTTGCCCTCCATCGTGCCGCCCGCCTGCATGTCGCTCGCCGTAAGGTCCACGCCAAGACGGGCCAGCTGCGGGGTGCCCCCCTGCTCCTGGATGACGCCGAAGACCAGCAGCGGCACAAAGATGATCGTCATCGCGGCCAGGATCGCCCAGCCCTGGCGCGTGTCGCCCACCATCTTCCCAAAGGTGTAGCACAGCGCCGCCGGGATGAGCAGGATGGCCAGCAGCTCCAGGAAGTTCGAGAGCGGCGTGGGGTTCTCGAAGGGGTGGGCCGCGTTGACGTTGAAGAAGCCGCCCCCGTTGGTGCCCAGCTGCTTGATCGCCACCTGCGAGGCGGCCGGGCCCATCGGCAGCACCTGCTCGCGCACCGGGTTGCCGTCGCCGTCAGCCGTGGCTTGCAGCAGCGGCACCGTGGTGTAGGCGTTGAAGTTCTGCACCACGCCCTGCGAGACCTGCAGCAGGGCCAGGATGAGCGCCAGGGGCAGCAGGATGTAGAGCGTCGAGCGGGTCAGGTCGACCCAGAAGTTGCCGATGGTCTGCGCGCTGCGCCGGCTCAGGCCGCGGATCAGCGCGGCGACGGTGGCCATGCCCGAGGCCGCCGAGACAAAGTTCTGCACATTCAGGCCGAGCATCTGGCTGAGGTAGCTCATGGTCACCTCGCCGCCGTAGCCCTGCCAGTTGGTGTTCGAGGCGAACGACGCGGCGGTGTTGAAGGCCGAGTCGGGCGTGACCGCGCCCAGGGCCTGCGGGTTGAGCGGCAGCGCGGCCTGGAGCCGCTGGAGCCCGTAGACGACGAGCATGCCGAGCGCGTTGAAGAGCAGCATCGCGACCGCGTACTGCTTCCAGCTCTGCTCCTCGTCTTCGCGCGTGCCGAGGAGCCGGTAGAGCAGCCGCTCGAGCGGGGCGAAGAGCGTGTTCAGGCCGACGCTCTGGCCCGCGTAGACGCGCGCCATGTACCAGCCTAGCGGCTTGGCCAGGGCCAGGAGCACGACCAGGTAGAGGGTGATCTGTAGCCATCCATTGGCAGTCATCAGAACAGCTCCGGGTTCAGCAGGGCGACAAATAGGTAGACCATAAGCCCGAGCGCTAGAATGGCGCCCACGATATAGAGCGTTGTCATCCTTTCCCTCCCATCAGCCGGTCGCTGTACTCGATCAGGCCCCACGTCAGCGCGAAGAACAGTGCTGTGAGCCCCAGGAAGACCAGATCCATGAAAACCCCTCCTCCCGATGTGTCCACTGGCCCGCTGACACTACTGTAGGGCAGAACCGCGTAAAGGCGCTGTATAAAAAGCGACCGTCCGTGTAAAGAAGCCATATAAATCGTTGATAGCAGCCGAAGCCCGGCGTACAATACGTCTGGATGCACCATGCGCACCCAACGTTTGTAGGTCCGGTCGAGGGATCACACACTCTCGACTAGCGGCACGACAGCAATGAGCGACCGTACCCGGCCCGATCCCGACGCCCTGCTGGCCCGCGTGCAGGCCGAGGAGGCCGCGCAGGCTCGCGGTCGCCTGACCGTCTTCTTCGGGGCCTCGCCCGGCGTCGGCAAGACCTACGCCATGCTGGAGGCCGCCCACGAGCGCCGGGCCGAGGGCGTCGATGTCGTCGCCGGGGTGGTCGAGACCCACGGCCGCGCCGAGACCCAGACCCTCCTCGCCGGGCTCGAGTGCCTCCCGCTCCAGGAGGTCCCCTACCGCGGGGTGGCCCTGCGCGAGTTCGACCTCGACGCCGCCCTGGCCCGCGGCCCCGCGCTCATCCTGATGGACGAGCTGGCCCACACCAACGCCCCCGGGACGCGCCACCCCAAGCGCTGGCAGGATGTCCACGAGCTGCTGGCCGCCGGCATCGACGTCTACACCACGGTCAACGTGCAGCACCTCGAGAGCCTCAACGACGTGGTGGCCCAGATCACCGGCGTGGTGGTCCGCGAGACCGTGCCCGACAGCGTGGTCGAGCAGGCCGACGCGGTCAAGCTGATCGACCTGCCCGCCGACGACCTGCTGCAGCGCCTGCGCGAGGGCAAGGTCTATCTGCCCCAAAACGCCGAGCGCGCCGTGCACAGCTTCTTCCGCAAGGGCAACCTGATCGCCCTGCGCGAGCTGGCCCTGCGCCGCACCGCCGACCGCGTCGATGCCCAGATGGAGGCCTACCGGCGCGATAAGGCCATCCGCGAGCCCTGGCCCACGGCCCTGCGCCTGCTGGTGGGCGTCAGCTCGGGGCCG
>JAAXUL010001555.1 GCA_013336035.1 Chloroflexales bacterium | reverse complement strand
CTTCCGGCCGCCGCTCCCGGGGCCCTCCTCGGGGCCGAGGGCGTCCGCGAGGGGGTCATCGACGCTCTTGCTGGCCGAGGAGCCCGGCAGTGGTCCGCTGCTGAAGAGCCACAGTGGCCGCGCAGCGAGCGTAGCCTCGTTGCGCTTGATGAAGTCGACCGCCTCCTTGAGCCAGCTCCCCATGTAGACCCCGCTGCCGACCACGAACGCGTCGGCGGTCCGCACGTCCCGGACCTGGTCCGCGGCCGCGACGTCCGCCTCGAGCCCCTCGGTCCGCAGCACCTCGCCGATCCGCTCGGCGATGCCCCGGGTCCCACCGTGCCGGCTGCCGTAGACGACGAGCACCTTCGCCATGACTGTCCTCCCGGGCGATCCTCTGCACCGGTCCGCCTTCCCGATCTCGCGTCGGCGGCTCGCGCCTCGTGGCGAGGGCGGGCGCCGCCAGCAGCAGCAGGGCCAGCCCCGCCCGCAGGTCGAAGCCCGGCGGCGTGATCGTCGGGAACGGGTAGTAGACCAGGTCGCCCTGCCCGCCCAGGCGCATCGCCACGAGGGCGGCCATACAGGTCAGGCAGGCGGCCACGGCCAGGGCGTCGCGGCGGCGCCAGCGCTCGCGGCGGTAGACGCTACGGCTCACCAGGCGCCCGAGCGCCCGCAGCGACAGCCCCATGGCCCGGGCCCCGCACGCCGCCGTCGCCCCCGCCGCGGGGGCCGCCGCCGGCCCGTAGTAGAGCCAGGCGAACACCCCGGCGCCGAGCAGCAGCGTCCCTACGATCAGGCCCACCTGTCGCAGCCCCGCGGAGCGGTTGCCCGCCGTAGCCCGCCCGTAGCCCCGCGCGTCGAGGGCCTCGGCCAGCTGCACCGAGCGCTCGAGGCTGCCGGCCAGCAGCGGCGAGACCAGGGGCGGCCAGGTGCGCGGCCCGCCGAAGCGATGGCCGCGGGCGCGCTGGGCCTGCCCGATCTCGCCGATCGAGCGCAGCAGCGACGGCACAAAGGCCACCGCGATCGTCACCGCCAGCCCGGCGTGGAAGAGCGAGCGCGGCGTGAGCCGCAGCAGCCGGTGGTGGTCTACCAGGGCGTTAAAGGCCCCGAAGACCACCATCAGGGCCCAGATCGCCAGGCCGCGGGTCAGGCCCCAGGCCAGGGCCTCGGCCGTGAGCGGGCCGCCCAGGACGACGCCGCCCAGCCATGGCGGCAGCCGCAGCGTCGGCAGCACGAGCAGGACGGTCGTGCCGCGGGCCCCGCCCACGGTGATCAGGCTGAAGAGCACATAGCCCAGGCAGATGAAGGCCCCCGCCCGCACGAACAGCCCGAAGCTGCGCGCCAGGGGCGAGTCGCCGCGCCAGGCCAGAAAGACCTGCGCCGCCGCCATGAAGACCAGGCACAGGTAGAGCGGGTTCGGCGCCAGCGTGATCGCCGCGAGCGCCGCGCCCAGCCAGACCAGCCACGTGATCGTGTGCATCGTCAGCCCCGGGCCGCCGCGAGCGTCGCGAGCACCACCACCTCGCAGATCTCGCACAGGGCCCCGTAGGTGTCGCCGGTGAGCCCGCCGAGGTCGCGCGTCCACCAGCGGGCGAGCAGGTGGGCGCAGGCCCAGACCAGCAGCAGCGCGGCGAGGCCGGCCGCGCCGCCGATCAGCAGCGCGGCGAGGCCCGCAGCGACCGTGGCGACGACGAAGTCCGG
>JAAXUL010000761.1 GCA_013336035.1 Chloroflexales bacterium | reverse complement strand
CTTCTCGTGGCGTGCGCCTGACCCGGTATCAGGCAAAGGAAAGAGCTCGACGCGCCACTGCTCGTAGGCGGCCAGGCTGGAGATCGCCTATCTGGTGAGGGAGGCATCAACGCTCATGTGTGAGGCCGGTTCGACTCGCGCTGGTATGCCAGGTTCATCATGCGCAAAACGGGCCGGGAAGGAGCAAATCCTTCCCGGCCCGTTGGCAATGCGAGATTATCAGGCGTTCTGGTCCGGCGTCGCAGCTGTCGCTAGGGGTCGGTGCGCGGGCCGGTGATTGCACACATGACTATCCCCATGCCGCTTGTGGTCGCGCCGATGTAGAGCGTCGCCGTCGCCAGCGGGATCACGCCCCGGTAGACCAGGAGGCCAAAGGCCGGAAGCATCCAGAGCATCCAGCTACAGATGGACAGGATGCGCCGGTCCCTGATAGTCAGACGCGCAGCGTTGGTGATCACCAGCAGCGTTGCCACCCACCCGATCAACCCGATCCAAATGTTTGGCACTACACTCAGCATGGTCATACCAGGCCTCTCCTGCACTGTATCTTGCTGGCCTATGGTAGCAGATGATTTGGATAATTTCAACAATGAGAACCCTTCACTGTATGTGCAATTTGTACAACCGTCAGCTGCGGCGCCAGCCCGGCACAGGAGTGCGGGCGGGGCCGGCCCAGGCTGATTACCGCTCGTGACCTTTGGCGGCGAGGCGCACGATCACATCCCGCAGCTCGGCCGCGTCCACCGGCTTCGGCACATACTCCTGAAAGCCGGCCTCCAGCACCCGTATGCGGTCTTCCAGGCGCCCGTAGACCGTCAGCGCCACCGCGGTGCGCGGCGTGGCGCTCTGCGTGCCGAACCGCGCTCGCCTCGCCGCGGCGGTAGGCCTGAGGACCGGCGCCCCAAAGCTCGCAATCGGGCCACCGATGCGCACAAAGCGGCGCTAATTCCTATCGCCAGAGAGAGAGCGAATCAGCCCTGACTGGGCGTGAAGGTGCGCCACCAGCGAAGCCAGTTAGGCGTGGTAGGCGCGGGCGGGGGCGGCTTGTCGGGTAGAGCGGAGGCGGGGGCCAGGGCGGGGGTGGGGGCCACAAGGCGTGGGAGGATGACCACATCGCCATCGCGGGCGTAGCCGAGCTGCTCGCGGGCGACTTCTTCGACATATACGTCAGACTCGGTGTAGGAGACGGCGCCCTCGAGGCGCGTGTTGGTGGCCTGCATCTGCGCCACCTCGGACTCGAGGGCGGCCCGCTGGCCCTCCAGACGGGCGCTCTGCAGCACCTGGCCGACAAAGTTCGCCACCAGCAGCCCGATAAAGATCAGCATCAGGGCCGCCAGACCGATAGTCAGGGCGCTCGTGCCGCTCAGGCGCAGGGCGCCCAGCACCTGCTCGACGCTCAGGCGTGCGGCGGCAGGTCGGCGGCGCGGTAGCAGACCAAACAGGCTGCGGGTCGCGTGGCGGGTTCGTCGCTTCATTGCATCCGGGGGCACAGGCGCCCGAGGGGTGGCCCCTGCGCGGGTTGCTTAGCTCTCGGCTGCGCGCGGCGCCTCGAGTAGCAGAGGCTCGTCGATATTGCTGGTCATCGAGCTCTGGCCGCGGAAGAGGCCGCCCGGCTCGATATGCAGCGCCGCGGTGATGATGTCGCCCCAGACCTTGCCTGTCGGCGAGATCTCGAGCTGCTCGACGGCAGTTATCTCGCCCTTGACTGCCCCGGAGACATGCACATTCTGCGCCTTGATCGTGGCGATGACGCGGCCTGTCTCGCCGACGATCAGATTGCCCAAGACTTCAATGTCGCCCTCGACCGAGCCGTCGATGCGAATATTCCCATCCGAGGTAAGGGTGCCCTGGAAGCGCGTATTCGACCCGATCACGGTCTCGGGCTTACCATTCATCGTCGGGGGAGCGGCCTGGGTCTTTTTATTGCTGCCAAACATGGCTGACGCGTCCTCCTCAATCATCCCGCATACGCTACAAACGGCGGCGCGCGGCGGCTTTGCGTACGAAACGAGCGCCCGCGAGTCAGGGTACGCGGCGTCTCAATTATAATCTACCTGAGTTTAACCGGCAACAGCAGTGTGGACACTACGGGGCCAGGCGCTCGATCGCCCAGCCCGCGGCAGCCCGCCGGTAGACGATGCGGTCGTGCAGGCGGCTCTGGCGGCCCTGCCAGAACTCGACCATCTCGGGGCGGACCCTGTAGCCGCCCCAGTGGGGCGGGCGCGGCACCTTGGCCTCGGCAAAGCGGGCCGCCGCATCGGCAAACCGAGCCTCGAGCTCGGCGCGCCCGGCGATCACCTGGCTCTGCGGCGAGGCCCAGGTTCCCAGCTGTGCCGCCGCGGGCCTGCTGGCAAAGTACTCGTCCGACTCCACCGCGTCGACGCGGGCTGAGGGGCCCTCGATCCGCACCTGGCGCTCGAGGTCGGCCCAGTAGAAGGCCAGGGCGGCCCATCCCGAGCCATCAAGCTCACGGCCCTTTCGGCTTGTGTAGTTGGTGAAAAAGACAAAGCCCGCCTCGTCGAAGCTCTTCAGCAGCACCACCCGGGCGGCCGGGCGCAGGTCGGCGCCGACCGTCGCCAGGGTCATCGCGTTTGGCTCACGCATGCCTGAGGCCACCGCCTCGCCGAACCAGGCCCGAAACTGCGCGATCGGGTCCGGCGCAACCGTGCCCTCGTCCAGCCCCCGGTTCGCGTACTCCTTGCGAAGATCCTGCATCATATCCGGCGCTCCTCATCTCTCTGTGCGCCAGTCCAGTATATTCCGTTTGCGCTACCAGGCGCTCTCCCGTACAATAGCGCCGCAATGAACAATGCTGGCGCTATTTATGTCGAGCTGGGCGACCATGCAGCCATCGCCGCAGCCCTCACGCCGGCGCTCGCGGCTCGCGGCTTCGCCCGCGTCAGCCTGCCGCCGGGCGCCATCAGCGGGCGGATCATGATCCGCGAGAAGCGCCGCCGCCTCTTTTTCGTGCTCCCCCCGCGCGGCGGGTGGGTCGCTGTGTTCGAGGACCCGCGCTACTTCGGCGAGCGAGCCCTCGCCAAGGAGCTGGCCCGCACCCTATCCACCCGCACCGTCTGGATCGAGGTGAGCGGCAATGGCGTCGGGTGGGCTCGCGCCATCTACTACGGCGACGAGGTGATCGAGGAGCACTACGATGAGGTCGAGACGAACTTCTATGGCGAGTATGGCCCGATCGCCTTCGTCTACGATATCGAGACCACCCCCGAAGAGTTTATCGCCGCCCTCGGTCTGCCGTACGACGACTACGACTACGAATCGCTGGCCGCCGGCGAGCTACCGGCCGAGGCCGGCACACCGATCCACCTTGCATTTGAGAGGGTCTGAGGTCTGCTGCGCGGAAAGAGCCGGATTAAACCTCGCACCTCACAGCTCACAGCTATGCCCTACACCGTGCTCATGCTCGCCTCGACGAGCTTTTTCTCAGATTATGGCAACCACGTGCGGATCTGGGAGGAGGCCCGGGCCATCCAGCGTCGTGGCCACCGCCTAGTCCTGGCCACCTACCACAATGGCGACGACATGCCGGGGCTCAACATCCGCCGCTCGTGGGACGTGCCCTGGATCAAGCGGGCCGTGGTGGGCTCATCGCGCCACAAGCTCTACCTCGACGTAGGCCTGGGCTGGCGGGCGCTGCGCGTCGCCCTCACGATCCGCCCCGACATCATCCACGCCCACACCCACGAGGCCGCCGCGATTGGCCTGCCGCTACAGCAGCTGCTCAACGCGCCGCTGATCCTCGACTACCAGGGCAGCATGACCGGCGAGATGCTCGACCACGGCTTTCTCAGCAAAGCGAGCCCGCTGTACGTGCCAGCGACACGCCTCGAGCGCTTCCTCAACTCGCGGGCCGACGCGGTGTTGCCCTCAACCCATAATGCCGCCGAGCTCCTGCGCCGCGACGGCTCGGTGTACCCCGAGCGGCTCCACGCCGTGCCCGACGGCGTCGATACCGAGCGCTTCCGCCCCTACGACGGCTCGCCCGCCTGGGCGGCCCAGCGCGATGAGCTGCGCGCCCAGCTTGGTATCCCGCCGGGGCGCCGGCTCGTGGTCTACATCGGCCTGCTGGCTCCCTACCAGGGCACGAATGTGCTGATCGAGACCGCCCAGCTGCTCAGCGCTCGGCGGCCCGACACCCACTTTCTGATCATGGGCCACCCCGACCCCCACAGCTACCGCCGCTACGCCGAGAGCCTGGGCGTCGGCGAGCACGTCACCCTGCCGGGCCGGATCATCTACCGCGACCTGCACAGCTACCTGGCCCTGGGCGATGTGGCGGTGGCCCCCAAGATGAGCCTGACCGAGGGCAACGGCAAGATTGCCAACTATATGGCCATGGGCCTGCCCACCGTCGCCTTCGAGACCCCCGTCGCC
>JAAXUL010000760.1 GCA_013336035.1 Chloroflexales bacterium | reverse complement strand
GCCCGGGCCCATGCCGGCGCTGCGGCCGCCCGCGAGAGTGATGCTGTCGGGCATCACATCGCCTTTACGTGTGGGCGCCCCTTCAGTGCGTCAGGCCGCTAGGTCGTAATCACGACATAGATCCGGCTCCCCGCCGGCCGCGCCGCGTCCATCTGCGCGGTCAGCGTCGTGAACAGCGCGCCGTACTTCTGCCGCAGCGCGGCGATAGCCACCGCATCCTCGTGCGGCTCCAGCACGCGGGCCCGCGCCGGCAGGGCGGGCCCCTGGATATTGCCGACCCGATCGCTCGGGGCGACCTGCACCTCTGGGTTGACGCGGAGCCGTTTCACTTTGCCGGCCTCTGCCGCCGTAGTCAGGTAGAGCACGCCCTCGGCCTCGGCAAACCAGACGGTGGTCGGCACGGCGGCGCCGGTGCGGCGGTAGGTCGTCAGGACCATGAACTCCGCCCCGCGCAGCGGCGCGAAGTGTTCGTGATACACGGGTAGCTCAGGCACGCAGGCGCTCCTTTAGCTTTGGCGCGTGGGTCTCCAATCCATGTCAGCGGGGCAGGTGGTTGACGCCGATGGCGCCGGGGGCACCTATACGCCCAGAAGCCTTAGCGCCCAGTAGGCCGCCATGCCGGCGGCGATCGTCGCCACGACGCTGCTGGTGCGCCAGGCGACGAGGGCCCCGGCGAGGCCCGCGGCCAGGGGCGCCCCGATGGCGAGGCGCGGGTCGGGGCCGGCGCTCACCACCAGCGGGCGCAGGGCGAGGGCGGTAAAAACCGAGACGGGCACGAGGCCGAGCCAGCGCCCCAGCCAGGCGGGCGGCTCGCCGCGCATCACCAGCAGCGGCAGCGCCCGCGTCGCCAGGGTCACCACGGCCATGCCGGCAATCGTGAGCCAGATCATCATGGGGTGCCTCCTGGTGTCGGGTCGCCCTCGGGCGCGCCCGGGGCCATGCTTTGCGCCTTGCGCTTTGCGCCTCGCGCCGCCAGGCCGCTCGCCCCGGCGCCCGCGAGCAGCACATACCAGCTGCCGGGCAGCAGCAGGGCGCCGACGATGGTCAGCAGGGCGGCGATGACGGCGGCCGGCCTGTTGGCGCGCTCGCGCAGCAGCGGCACCAGCAGCCCGATGAACGTGAGCGGGAAGACCAGGTCGAGGCCGTAGGCCGTCGGGTCGGGGATGGCCCACCCGAGCAGGATGCCGGCGACGGTGCTGAGCGGCCAGCAGGTGTAGAGGCTGAGGTTGCAGCCGGCCTGGAAGGCGGCGCTGCCACGGCCCTTGAGGAAGCGGCCCATGCCCACGGCGTACGACTCGTCGGTGAGCAGGGCGGCCAGCAGCAGGCGGCGCCGGGGACCGACCCCGCGCACATAGGGCGCGAGCGAGGCGGCCATCAGCAGGTGCCGCGCGTTGACGACCAGGGCTGTGAGGGTAATGGCGAGCGGGCCGGCGCCCGCGGCGACCATGCCCACGGCGGTGAACTGCGAGGCCCCGGCGAAGACCAGCAGCGACATAGCCAGGGTCTGCGCGGGGCTCAGCCCGGCGGCCAGGGCGCTGATCGCGTAGATGATGCCGAACGGCGCCGCGCCGAGCCACAGCGGGAGCATCGCCAGGTAGCCAGCCCGGAAGTCGGCCCGCCACGATGGCGCGAGCTTATCAATAGTTATGTCTGCCATAGGGCGCATCGTACAGGATGAGCGCCCGGGCGTCGAGGGACAATCGCCGGGCGAGGCGGGCGAACAAGGGCGCGCTTGTTAACGATGCCAGGGCCATCGCGCACCATGGGCCCCTAGGCCCGCCGCACCCGCACCATATTGCTGTGGTAGGTGCTCTGGCCCGCCAGGTCGGCCAGGGCATCGGGCGTGGTCCAGTTGATGTTGCGCCCGCCGCGCGAGTATTTGGCCCACGAGCCCTTGGGCGCCACGGCCACGCCGGGCGGCACGTCGTCGGTCACCACGGCCCGCAGCTCGCACCAGCCCCGCCCATTCTCCACCACCACCCGGTCGCCGTCGGCGATGCCGCGGGCCGCCGCGTCGGCCGGGCTGAGCTCTACGAACGGCTCACCTTCCTTCGCCCGCAGGCTCGGCTGGTTGGCCATGCTCGACGAGACGAAGTGGTGCGAGGCGCCCGAGATCAGCGCCAGCCGATCGCCCTCGCCCCGCTCGCGGGCCGCCGCGTACTCGGCCGGCTCCTCGTAGTGGGGCAGCGGGTCGAGCCCGCGCGCCGCCATCGCCTCGCAGTAAAGCTCGACCTTGCCCGAGGGCGTGGGGAAGCGCAGGTCGCCGAACGGCACCTCGCTCTCGGGCGTGAAGTGCAGCGGCACCGTGCCCTCGGCCCGCAGGCGCTCGAGCGTAATGCCCTCGAGGTACGGGTTCGTGGCGCGCGAGGCGTCGAGCACGCCACGGATGGCCTCCTCGGCGCTCTCGTGGAGCCAGGGCTCCTCATAGCCCATCGCGGCGGCCAGCAGGCGGGTCACATCCCAGTTGCTCTTGCACTCGCCGCGGGGCGCGATGGCCGGGTGGTTGTACTGAAGATTTCTGTGGCCGTAGGGGCGGTGCAGGTCCACGTGCTCGAGCTGCGTCGTCGCGGGCAGCACAATGTCGGCGTAGTCCGCCGTGTCAGTCATGAACTGCTCGTGGACGACCGTGAACAGATCCTCACGCCTCAGCCCCTCAACGATCAGCCCGGCGTTGGGCGAGGAGCCGACAGGGTTAGCGCAGTAGACGAACAGCGACTTGATCGGCGGTTCCTGCGCCTCGCCCATCAGGGCCGCGCCGAGGCGGTTCATACTCACCGTGCGCAGCGTGGGCGGGCACTCGGCGGCGTGGCTCAGGGCCGCGCCGTCCCATATGACGTAGCCGCTGGTGGCGTAGCCGAGGCCACCGCCGCGCACGCCATACTGGCCCACCACGGCGGGCAGGCAGAGCAGGGCGCGGAAGGTCTGCCCGCCGTTCTGGTGGCGCTGGATGCCGTCGGAGGTCTTGAGCAGGGCGGGCTTCGTGGTGGCGTAGCGCCGCGCCAGGGCCACAATCGTCTCGGCGGGGACGCCGGTGATCGCGGCGACGCGCTCGGGGGGATACTCGGCGGCCCGCTCGCGCAGCCGGCGCCAGCCGTGACCGTGGGCCTCGAGCCAGGGCTCATCGTGCAGGCCCTCGGCGAAGATAACCTGCATCAGGCCGAGGGCCAGGGCGCCGTCGGTGGCGGGCCGAGGCTGGATGTGCTCATCGGCCGAGCGGGCGGTGACGGTGCGCCGGGGATCGATCACGACGACATAGGTGCCACTCTTCTGGGCCTCGCGCAGGAAGGGCATAAAGTGCGGCCCGGTGCTGGCGGGGTTATGGCCCCAGATCAGCACGAGCCCGCTGTGGCGCACGTCGGCGTAGTCGGCGCTATGGCGCGCGCCAAGGGTGGCGGCGACAGCGGCGTGCGAGCCGGCGCAGCAGATCGCCCGCTCGAGGCCCGAGGCGCCCATGCGCGTCCAGAGACGCGCGTCTACGATCGCGGTCTGGAGCAGCCCGAGCGTGCCGCTGTAGGAGTAGGGGAGGATGGCCGCCGCCCCGTGCTCAGCGATGATGCCCCGCCAGCGGGCCGTGATCTCGCCGATCGCCTCCTCCCAGCTCACGCGCTCCCACTGGCCTGCCCCTTTTGCGCCAGCGCGACGCAGCGGGTAGAGCAGGCGGTCGGGGCTGTAGACCCGCTCGAGGTAGGGGCGCACCTTGGCACAGAGCCATCCCTGCGTGACCGAGTGCTCGCGCTCGGCGTAGAAGCGCACGGCGTGGCCGTCGCGCACCTCGGTGAGCGTGGCGCACGTGTCGGGGCAATCGTGGGGGCAGGCGCCCCGAACCAGGGTAACGGCGGGCTCTGTGCTCATGGACTGCTCTCCTCGCGCGGCGGACAATCATTGCATCCGGAACATTATAGCGAACATGGCCCGGCCAGCGCTCGATCGATTGTCCCTTGCACGCAGTGCTCACTGAGCGCATACTTCTCATAGCCAGGACAACGGCTGGTTATTCCCATGTAGAGGAGATCGTATGGAGTCTGGGCACGAGCGTCGCCTGTTCTACGGCTGGGTTGTGGTCGGCGTCACCGTTGCGACGCTGCTCGTGTCGGCTGGCATCAGGGCCGCGCCCGGCGTGCTGATCGTGCCCCTCGAGCAGGATCTAGGGTGGAGCCGTACCCTGATCGCCTCGGCGGTCTCGGTGGGGCTGCTGCTCTTCGGCTTCGCCGGGCCTCTGGCGGGCTGGCTGGTCGACCGCATCGGCCCGCGGGCCGTGATGCTCGGCGGCCTGACCCTGATGCTCCTGAGCATGGTCGCCAGCGCCCTGATGCGCGCCCCCTGGCAGATGCTGCTCTTCTGG